>JAUNAE010000222.1 GCA_030527765.1 Eubacteriales bacterium | reverse complement strand
GCATGGACTGCCAGACAATACCCTTCAACTTGTCCTGTGTGATTCTGTTGGCACAATCGCACTTTCCGTAGGTGTGACGCTGACAGTAATAACTTCCTGTCAGCCTTTCCGGTTTGAAATGCGTCTTCTGATAGCGAATCGGGCCACCACAATGACCACACCTTAATTCTGTTCCGAAGATAGGTTTATTCATCTTCAAATACTTACTGGCTTTCTCGTTTTTCTCATCCCACTTTCTTTTCGATTCCACCGTCAGCTGTTTTGCCTTATCAAAATCCTCCTGCGATATTAACGCTTCATGCATACCTTCAAGTACTCTCCACTTGCTTTCATCCGGTTCATAGCTGTAATTCGGTTTACCCAGATATAAAGCTGTCGGCATTCTTCCAAATACCAGATGCCCGAGGTATGTAGGATTTTTGATGATCTGCTTGATTCCCTGTGCAGACCAGCGAGCATTTTCATATCTCTTGTCAGAAGTCATTCCGCGCTGAAAACGAAGTTTTCCCGGAGAAACGATTCCTTCCTCCTGCAGATCCGTAGCAATTCGATGGATTGGCTTTCCTTCCAGAAATTCCTTAAAAATACGCTTAATCACGTCCGCAGTCTCCGGATCCGGTTCAAAGCGATAGGCTTCCGTCGTAGATTTTCTGTATCCGTAAGGAATCATGCTTGGAATATGCTGTGCTGCAAGCTGCCTGGCGTGAACAGCTGTCGATACCTTTCTGGAAATATCCTTGGAATAGTAGCTGTTAATCAGATTCTTTAGCGGAATCAGAAGAGAGCCTGCGGAGCCATCGGTCTCAAAGCTGTCATAGCGGTCTGCTACAGAGATAAACCGAATTCCATAGGTCGGAAAGATATTTTCCAACAGGTTTCCTGCTTCAATATAATCACGGGAGAAACGGCTGAAATCCTTGATGACCAGCGCCTTAATCTTTCTTGTCTGAATATCTTCCAGCAACCTCTGAAATGCCGGACGATTGGTATTGGTACCTGTCCAGCCATTATCGATGTAGGTATCCACCAGATGCAGATAGGGATGTTCTTCCACATAATCTCTGCAGATTTCGATCTGCCCTTCAATGGATTCTCCTTTATCATCCTTACCGCTGTTTTCAATGGAAAGGCGTGCATAAATTGCCGTAGGCCATTCCAGTAATTCTATATCTTCTACAGGAACCACATCCTGAATCTTTGTCTGTTCCTGATAGGTTCTTCTTTTTCTTGCCATTTCTTACGCCTCCCTCACATTCTCAAAACGATTGATATAATCCAGTGCACTACGGAATTTATCCTGATAGCGGAAATGTACTTCTACATGATTGGCATCGAACACCAGAATCCGTTCAATCAGGTTCACAAGGACGTTGCGGTGTAATTCCGTGATGTTCTGATACTGCTTAAACATCTGTATCCATGGAACTTCTTCCTCGTTATTGCGAATCGCCTGTGTGCGTTCATCCTGCAACTGCACAATCGATTTCTGTGCTGATGCAATCTTTCGGTCATAACCGGCTCGAAACTCCAGATATTCTTCTTTGCTGATAATGCCATCCGCCATATCACTGTAGAGATTCAGTTTCAAATCCTGATATCTCTGAAGTTCCTCTTTTCGTTTGGTAATCTGTGCTTCGTAGCTGATGACCTCACGCTGATTCTCCGGAAGAGAGGAAATATACTCCATGACTCTGTCAATCTCACAAATCTGATCGATGTGATCTCTTACCAGAGTGAAAACGATTTTTTCCAGTTTCTTTTCGCTGAAGCTATGTGGTGCACACCCCTGTTTGGAGCGGTTCCAGGAACAAACCAGATAATTGTATTTCTTTCCTTTTGCAGGAACGGTCTTGCGGATCATCGTATGACCGCAATCCCCGCAATACACATAGCCGGAAAACAGATGAACCTCTTCTTTTTCCGGAGCCACTCTCACATCCCGAAATAACAGAGACTGCACGGTATCAAAATCAATCTGATCCACAATCGGTTCATGATTCTTTGGAATCACAATCCACTCGTTTTCTTCATAGCGGATTTCCTTCTTCACCTTATAGTTTGGTGTGCCACGTTTGTGCTGAATCAATGTGCCGACATACAGCTCATTGGTCAGAATCCTCTGGATTGCTACTGCATTCCATTTCCCTTCGGCATTTGTGCGGAATCCTGAGCGATAGTTAAGTCCCTGCGACACCTTATATTCCATCGGGCTTAAGATGCCCATGGCATTTAATTTGTCCGCGATTCTGCTATTGCTCATACCCTGCAGGCGCAAGCGGAAGATCATCTCTACCACTCTGGCCGCCTCTTCATCAATCAAAAGCTTGTTCTTATTCTCTTCTGCTTTCTTATAACCATAGGTGCAGAAGGAACCGATGAAATCTCCCATCTTTCTTTTGATATCCAACTGAGAGCGGATTTTCATAGAAATATCCTTACAGTACGCATCATTGATTAAGTTCTTGAACGGAATAATCAAGGAATCTGACTGCGATTTCTCTCCATTGGAATCATAGTTATCATTAATTGCAATGAAGCGAACACCCATGAAGGGAAATATCTTTTCCAGATATCGTCCGGAATCAATATAGTTTCTTGCGAATCTTGATAAGTCCTTACAGATGATGCAATCTACTTCTTTTGCTTTGATATCCTCCATCATCTGTTTAAAGCCAGGACGTTCAAAATTGACGCCGGAATAACCATCGTCCACATATTCATGAACAATGACCATATCCTCTTTGCCGGCAATGAAGTCACGAATCATTGCTTTCTGACTTCCGATTGAGTTGCTTTCTTCCTTGTCACCATCCTCACGGGAAAGACGCGTGTAAGCAGCAACATTCCATATCTTTTCTGCCATATCGCTTAACCTCCTTAAAAAACTCCAGATATAACAAAAGAGAGCTTTCGCTCTCTACTGCAAGGATATCGTCTCTCCCGAAAAAACACCACGATGTTAAATCACAACTTCACGCATTTCGAATGGCAGCACTGATCCGATCTTCAATGGTTGTCTCTGTATCCGCAAATCGGCTGAGAACAATCACACCATCAATGATGATGCAATCCGGATGATTCCTTGTCTGTCTCATAAAATCTGCCATACGCTTATCTCTTGGAAGCTTCTTATTGATATGAATATCTTTTCGATCCACAAGTTCTGCCGGATCGATCTCCCTGATATCTGTGTGCTGGAAACTGAATTCATTTCTTCTCACCATCATCACCTCCTGCCCCGACAGGCCATCGCATGTCATCTCGTTCTTTGTAATCATCCAAGAAGTAGCCAAGCTGTACTTTCACAGCCCGATCAATATGACGCATCTGCCCTTTTGTGACCTTTCCGATATATTTGATTACTCTCATCTTATCCAAAGTCATGACCTGCTCTCCAAGTACCATGGACGGATATTCCAATCCTTTTGCCTCTCGTATGAAATAATGTGTCGGCTGCTTCACCTTCTTTCCCACCTTTGTGGTAAGCGGTGCCACGGTAATCGTCGTCGAAAAATAATTTCCAACATTATTCTGGAGAACAACCACGGGACGAACTCCTCCCTGTCTAGATCCAACCGGTTTTCCTAAATTGGCAAGATACAGATCTCCTCTTCGATAAATCCAATCTTCTTTCATCATTCAAATCTCCAATCCCATAACTGAAAAATAATATTGTATGGATAAAGACTGCGGACAGTATGCACCATCCGCAATTCTTTCTACTGATATGATTCTTCCTGTATTTTTCCTGTACCCCGGAAGTCTGGGATTTCAAATCGGCAACAGGCAGCGCACCTGTCTCATTGGAGTCTAACCATCCCGCCTGCATTATGGCCGGACCGCGAATTACGGAAGTATCATTGTCCCTGATAAGAGTCACTGCCACCGCCGAGTGCTACCCGACATTTGCTTCAGCGATTCCGCTATCGTCCCGATGGACATCATGGCGTGCTGTCGAAGGCTCTTCTTATCAGTAAAGTACCGAATTGAATGGTATTCAGTTTTCAAGGAACGATTGCTTCGGACTTGCGTCCTTGCATGTATAAGCTTACTGTAAAAGGGATCAAATTACAGTTCACTGAGAGTGGCTACTTGGTCGGCTTATAGTGGCTATTACCAAGTCCTCATAGTTCTCGTGCGATTGCGGAGAGTTCCCCAATCACACTCAAAAGCTTATTCCTTGCCTCTACCTGTCTGCGCTCCTGTCCCAGAAGCAGATAATCAATACTTACGTCCAGAGTGCATGCGATTTCCACCAGCGTATCCATCGAGAATCTTCTGTTCCCGCTCATGATATATTTCAAGTGAGCCAGACTGATATGAACCTTCTCTGCAAATTCCTCCTGTGTGTATCCACTTACCTTTATCTGTTCGCGAACTCTCTGTCCGCACTGTTCTGCATCAAAATACATTTTTATTCCTCCGATATGAATTTCAAAATTCGAAATCCATCGAATCGAAGAAAGGTGTAGCTACAAAAAAATAAGGGACGAACACTTCTGCATTGCTGCAAAAACATTCGTCCCATATCTTCTTCCCGGTGAGAACACTCCTGCCGATCCATAAGATTTCTTGCAAATATGTCTTTGCAAGAAATATCATATCAACTGCACGTGTAAGAGTACGTGGAAGCCACCGTGTAATTAAGCGTGTAACTAGCATTTCATGTGTAAGCGTACGTGGAATTTACCGTGTAAGAGTGCGTGTAAGTAAGATTTTCGTGGAATCATTCGTATTCATCGCCCAGCTTTTTAATCAGTTCCGCATACTCGCTGCTGTTCAGGTGACCCTTAATCAGATCCATCTGATTTTTTAACATTCCCTTGGAACCGATCCCTTCCAGCGCTCTGATCATCCAGTAATAGAGCGATACATTACCCGTCATATGCTTCATGGCCTCCAGCGCGTAAAAGTGCATCGCCTCGTAATCCTTCACTTTATCCAGAGATTCCAATAATTCCAGAACTACACTTTCATAAATGGCATCATAACGCATAGCATACGCCATCAACCATTCCTTATCCGCTATCTCCTGAAAGATTGTCCCTCGATACAGAGAAACCGCCTGCTTCAACAGATCGATTTTCTTGAGAATATCTCTTGCGAGCTTTGCGGCACCAACCAGATCCTCAAATTCCCATACATCGATGCTGACCGGGCAATCTGTGTTAATCATATAGCCGGTCTTGTTATCTGAAGACTTGAGAATGTTGCCGATATTCAGGTAGGAAAGATTCTTGATGAAGCGATAACGAATGCCTCGTACCGCATCGGTCTTATCCTTTAAATTCTGGTCCGGCCAAAGCTTTTCTGCAATCAGTTTTGACGGAACAGCCTTCCGCATCAAAGCAAGGTAGACAATCAATTCCCATCCCTGCTGCGATTTGTACTGGGTTGCATCGGTACTTCCATAAGCATTCTGAATCTCCGGTACGCCAAACAGGTTGATACGAACACTATCGCCGGACTGCTGATTATCCTGATCTGAATGGCGGATCATCTCCATGACGTTGAACAGCTCATCCAGATACAGCGTAGACAAGCCGACGAAGGTCATCATCTTCGCAAAATCCGGATTGGTTTTGTAACGGCGCGGATTCTTTACTACCATGAATCCAGTAGGTCTTTCTCCAAACGGCGTACCAATAACACCGATAACCTTCAACTTCTTATAGTTGCGAATCTCAGCTTCTGAAAGATCGGTAAGCTTACTCACATCCTCAATAATCACCGGATGACCTTTTCGTAGTGATTCCACCCACTGCGGATAGTCCTCGAATACCTCATACTCATCAAACAATGTTTCGCTATTCCATCCAGTTCTTCTGCTCAGCCAAATGGCCGGAGACCACATCTTTGTTACCGGATCTGCTATAAGGATGCCTGCCCAGTCCGCATCATAAAAATCATAAGTAGCCTGGACAGAAGCCTTCACGATATTATCCGTCCCTTCCTCATTGTGCATCTCACTCTCTAATGTTATGAGTGCATCATGAAAATCCTTGTAAAATTGCATATCGCCGTTCGTCATTTGACTTCACCTCCCCCACGGCACCACTGCCTCGTTAATAGAAAACGACCGCAAAGCATCAGTGTGTTTCTGACAGCCTTGCGGTCGCTCATATTCTCATGGAAGGCTGTCTTACTCTGGACATGCCATCACTCAATTCAATCTTTGTCTTCCCACTTTTTATCACGAAGCGCATCGCCTTCTCGAATTCCTTTTATATCTGCCAATGCCTTTACCTGCTGAATCGCTACCTGTTTATCACGGGTATCCAGCTGCATAAAATATCTTGCATACTCACTAAGCAGATA
>JAUNAE010000221.1 GCA_030527765.1 Eubacteriales bacterium | reverse complement strand
TGATGGATTATTTCGGAGATGAGTATCTGCTGATTATTGATGAGTCCCACAAGACGATTCCGCAGGTCGGAGGAATGTTCTTCGGAAACCTGAGCCGTAAGCAGACACTGGTGGATTACGGTTTCCGTCTTCCATCTGCCCAGGATAACCGTCCGCTGAATTTTGAAGAATTTGAGTCAAAAATCGACCAGGTGATGTTCGTTTCCGCAACCCCGGGAGAATATGAAGAGAATCATGAACTATTGAGAGCGGAACAGATTATTCGTCCGACTGGCCTTCTGGATCCGAAGGTGGAGGTTCGACCGGTGGAGGGGCAGATTGATGATCTTGTAGGAGAAGTGAATCGTGAAATCGCCAAGAAGAATAAAGTACTGATTACGACACTGACCAAACGTATGGCGGAAGATCTGACTGCTTACATGAAAGATATCGGAATTCGTGTCCGCTATCTGCACTCTGATATTGATACGCTGGAGAGAGCGGAGATTATTCGAGATATGCGTCTGGATGTGTTTGATGTTCTAGTAGGTATCAACTTGCTGAGAGAAGGTCTGGATATTCCGGAAATTACACTTGTGGCAATTCTGGATGCGGACAAGGAAGGTTTCCTGCGTTCGGAAACGTCCCTGATTCAGACCATTGGCCGTGCTGCCCGCAACAGTGAGGGACATGTTATCATGTATGCAGACAGCTGGACGGACTCTATGAAAAAAGCCATCGAGGAGACGGAGAGACGTCGAAGTATTCAGGAGCAGTACAATCAGGAACATGGTATCACTCCGACGACCATCAAGAAGGCGGTACGTGATTTGATTGCAGTTTCCAAGGCTGTTGCTGAGACCGAGGTGAAACTTGCGAAGGATCCGGAATCCATGGACACGAAAGAACTCAAAAAACTCATTGCCCAGGTGGAGAAACAGATGCGTCGTGCGGCAGCGGATCTGGATTTCGAGCAGGCGGCAAAGCTGCGTGATCAGATGCTGGATCTGAAAAGAAGCCTTGCAGAGATCGAAGGATAATAAATGGTTCCTTACGAAACAGAAAACGGAAAAGTACTTCTAAGAGGCTTCACTCCGGGAAGGTATTTTGGTATACTGTAAATAAATGGAAGCTGCAAAGAACAGCCCGTTTGCAAAGGCGGGATTTTGCAGCAAAGCTCGACTGCGAATCTTGTAAGAAGTTTTGCGGAAGAGAAAATAACGGACAAGATAAAAGGAGAGACTTATGGTAAAACACGTGATTTTGTGGCAGTTTAAGGATGAGATTTCCGAGGAGAAAAGAGAAGAACTGAAGAAAGAAATCAAGGCGGGACTTGAGAATCTGAAAGGTGTTGTTCCAGGACTTCTGGACATCAAAATACAGATTGAGGGACTTGCATCTTCCAATGCAGATCTGATGCTGGATTCTTCATTTGAGAGTGCAGAGGCATTAAAGGGATACAGTGTGCATCCGGCTCATGTAGCAGTGGCTGATGGTTCTGTAAGACCGAACATGAAAATGAGACTTTGCCTGGATTACGAGGCATAAGGAAACAGGCTGTGCTGTTCATGAAACAGTTTTGGGGTTTTGAACTGAATAAAAAGAAAGGTGTGTGGCAGCTATGTTAAAAAATATTCCTCCGATTCTTTCACCGGATCTTCTGAAGGTACTTGCAGAAATGGGACATGGGGATACCATCGTCATTGGTGATAAGAATTTCGCAGCAGCTAAATTTGCAAAGAACAGTATTCTGATTCGTTGTGACGGGCTTCGTGCAACGGATCTGATGGATGCGATTCTTTCTCTGCTTCCATTGGATGATTTTATCGAAAAACCGGTGACACTTATGGAGAGAGAACCACAGCACAAAGATCTGGCGTGTCCGGTGTGGGATGAGTTCAAAGGAATCGTTGCAAAATACGATGAGAGAGGTGCGGATGCGGTTCGCATGATTTCCCGTCAGGAATTTTACAAAGAATCCAAAGAAGCATATGCAGTGATTGCAACGACAGAAGATGCTCTGTATGCATGCTCCATTCTCCAGAAGGGCTGCCTGTAAAGAATTTGATACAGTAACGAAAAAAAGACCTCCGCATAGTTCGTGCGGAGGTCTTTTGATTGACAATTTCAAAAAAAGTGATCGGTATTTCAGAAGTCACGCAGTTTATTTTCGTCTGCGTGATTCTTTTTTGCGCTCCAGTGTGTTTACACATACGGAACAGCAAGCATCACCGGTGATATTGACGGTAGTACGTCCCATATCGAAGATACGGTCGACACCGGCAACAAGAGCAATACCTTCCACCGGAAGACCGACGGAAGTAAGTACCATTGCGAGCATAACCATACCTGCACCCGGAACACCGGCGGTACCGATAGATGCGAGGGTTGCAGTAAGGACGATGGTGATCATCTGCGGGAAGGTCAGGTGAATTCCATAGCAGGCTGCAATGAAGATCGCGCAGACACCCTGGTAGATTGCGGTACCATCCATATTAATGGTTGCACCAAGAGGAAGGACAAAGGAAGAAATTTCACGGCTGACACCGAGTTTCTCTGTACATTCCATATTAATTGGCAGTGTTCCTACAGAGGAAGCACTGGAGAATGCAAACATGATTGCCGGAAGCATCTCTTTGAAGAAAGTGGCCGGGCTTACATTGCCGATAAGCTTCACTGTTGTGGAATATACGATCAGAGCATGTACCACGTAGCAGACATAGGCGGCAAGAAGAACCATGGCAAGAGATCCGATAATCTTCGGGCCATTCTCGGCGATAACCGGACAGAGAAGACAGAAGACACCGAACGGGGAAAGCTTCAGGATCATTTCCATACACTTCATGAATACATCGTTCAGTGTATTGACGCCGTCAATAATGCGCTGGTTGCGGTCTCCGATCAGGATGATGGAAAAACCGATCAGGAGTGCCATCACAATAATTTGCAGCATGTTGGCATTCACCATGGGGCTTAAGATATTGGATGGGAAAATGTTTACCAGAGTATCCATGAAAGGAGTCGGCTCTGCAGCTTCGTAAGTCAGATCAGTGGTTGCAACAACCGGGAACAGACCTTTGAAAAGGTTTCCGCCGATGAGACCGATGGTAATTGCAAAAGCAGTTGTGGACATGTAATAGATGACTGTTTTCAAACCGACAGATCCGACCTTCTTGATATCACGCATGGAAATGATTCCACTCATGATGGAAAAGAGGACGATCGGTACGACAATGAACTTCAGAAGGTTCAAAAAGATCGTACCAAAAGGTTTGATGTAGGAGTTGGCAAAATCAGCGTGACCTTGCATGAGCAATCCGATGACGATTGCAAGTACAAGGGCGATGAAGATTTGCAGGGCTAGTGACATTTGTTTTTTCTCGTGTTTCATAGGCTCTCTCCTTTTCCGTAAAATAAGTGCACGATTCGCAGAAATGTCGGAATATTCTGCAGTATACGACCATTTTACCAGTGTGCAGTGAAAAAAACAACAATTGTTATGGCTGTAACAGAAAAAAATTGTGAAAAACAACCAGAAATGAGATAAATATGGATTCGGGTTCAAGAGAAGAGTATAATCAACAGGACACACAAAGAGAAAAAAGGGATTATTTGAAGGAAAGGGAAGAAAAGATCATGAACACAGTTGTGATGTTTCTTATTGTATGTCCGGCGGTATTTCTGGCAAGTTTTGTGGATGCCATCGCAGGAGGCGGGGGATTGATTTCTCTGCCGGCTTATCTGATTGCAGGTGTTCCGATTCATGCAGCCATCGCTACAAACAAGCTGTCATCGACGACAGGAACTGCTTTTTCCACAGCAAGACTCGTGAAAAACCGTTATGCGGATATGAAAATCGCACTGCCTTCCATTGTGGCAGCACTCTGCGGTTCCGTGATCGGCGCAAATGCGGCTCTTCACACCAGCGAGAAAGTTCTCCAGATTGTGCTTCTGGTACTTCTCCCGTTCATCGCAGTCTATGTGCTTGCGAAGAAGGATCTGGAACCGGAGAATCCATTTTCGCTGAAAAAATCCGTTGAGTATACGATCATCGTGGCTGCTTCCTTTATAATTGGAATCTATGACGGATTCTACGGACCGGGAACCGGTACATTTCTGCTTCTTGTGTTTACCGGACTTGCTAAGATGGATTTACGTACAGCTTCCGGAAACATGAAAATCGTGAATCTGTCATCCAATGTGGCTGCACTTGTGACCTTCATTCTCGCCGGAAAGATTGTCTGGTCTCTGGGACTTGCTGCCTGTGTATTCAGTATCGCAGGGCATTATATCGGGGCAGGCTTTGTTATGAAAGACGGAACAAAAATCGTACGTCCGATTATTATCATTGTGCTGATCCTTCTGTTTATTAAAATCATCAGCGGTTTAATTTAAAAAAATAATGTTGACAAAAACAAACAAGGGTGCTATCTTAGTCTCAGACGATGTTAGCACTCTTTTAATTTGAGTGCTAACAGACAGAAGAAAGGAGATGGCGGGATGATCAACGAACTGGATGAACGAAAACGAATCATTCTTAAAGCAATTATCAAAACCTATCTGGAAACGGGTGAGCCTGTTGGATCCAGAACCATTTCCAAGTATGCTGATTTAAACGTCAGTTCTGCAACCATCCGAAATGAGATGTCGGATTTGACGGATATGGGTTACATCATTCAGCCCCATACCTCAGCAGGACGAATTCCTTCGGACAAAGGATATCGACTTTATGTGGATGCTCTGATGAAGGAAAAGGAAGAAGAGCTGCAGGAGATTCGCCAGCTTGTGATTGAGAAGACCGATCAGATGGACAAGGTTCTGAAACGGGTTGCGAAAGAACTCGCCTCGAATACGAACTATGCTACAATGATTTCGGTTCCACAGTACAGCGGAAGCCGCCTGAAGTTCATACAGCTGTCCAGAGTCAGTGAACATCAGATTGTGGCAGTAGTCGTCAGTGATCACAATATGATTCGTAATCAGATCATTGACACGAAGGAACCTTTGGATGATCAGACGATTCTGAAGCTGAATCTTCTATTGAATACGAATCTGAATGGCATACCGATTCAGGATATTAATCTTGGAATGATCGCCAGATTGAAGGAACAGGCGGGAGCTCACGGAGGCGTGATCGCTGATGTTCTGGATGCCGTTGCATCTACCATTCAGGTGGATGAGGATGATGTACAGATTTACACATCCGGTGCAACGAACATTTTCAAATATCCGGAACTTGCAGATACTTCCAAGGCGAGCGAGCTGATTTCTACATTTGAAGAGAAACAGCAGCTGGCAGATCTTGTAAGAGAGAAGATGACGGATTCGGAAGAAACCGGTGTTTCGGTTTACATTGGTGATGAGATGCCGATCAAGACCATGAAAGACTGTTCCGTTGTTACAGCAACATATGAGCTTGGTCAGGGAATGCATGGAACCATCGGAATTATCGGACCGAAACGAATGGACTACGAGAATGTGGTAGACAGCCTGAAGGCTTTGAAAATACAGCTTGATCAGTTGATCAAGGATAAGAGTTAGAAAGGTGGATTTCACAAAAGTGGCAGATGAGACAATGATGAAGGAAGAGCAGGAAACTCTGGAGAATACAGAGAATACTGATACAGTAACAGAGGAGACCGTTTCTGAAGAAGCGGAAGTGAACACCGCAGAGGAGACAGAGAATTCAGAGAACACCGAGGATACGGAGAACACTGAAGACACTGAGGAGTCCTCTGAGGAAGAAGAATCTCCGAAGACTTCCTTTTTCGGCAGAAAGAAAAAAGAAGACGATAAGCTGAAACAGCAGATCGAAGATCTGACGGATCGTCTGAAGAGAAACATGGCGGAGTTTGACAACTTCCGCAAACGTACCGAAAAAGAGAAGAGCAGCATGTACATTATCGGAGCAAGAGATGTTGTAGAAAAAATGCTTCCGGTAGTTGATAACTTTGAGAGAGGTCTTGGCCAGGCTGCAGAAGGAGATGCTTTTGCAGAAGGCATGAAGATGATTTACAAACAGCTCATGACATCCCTCGAGGAACTCGGTGTGAAACCGATCGAGGCAGTTGGTCAGGAGTTTAATCCGGATTTCCACAACGCAGTCATGCATGTGGAAGACGAGGAAGTCGGAGAGAACATCGTAGTTGAGGAATTCCAGAAGGGATATACCTACAAAGACTTTGTTGTCAGACACAGCATGGTAAAGGTTGCAAACTAAAAAGAGAACCATTCGGAGGATCCGGGCTTCACATATAGAAGCAATGCCGGAAAGATCCGATAAACTTACATATCAGAATATATCAGGAGGAAAACACAATGGGTAAAATTATTGGTATTGACTTAGGTACAACAAACAGCTGCGTAGCAGTTATGGAAGGTG
>JAUNAE010000220.1 GCA_030527765.1 Eubacteriales bacterium | reverse complement strand
GGGAACTGTTTGTCTTACGTTCCCCCGGCTTAGTTATTTTCATCTTTATGATTCAGAAAATTCCTTACGAAGTGTCTCTTCCATAAGTGCAAGAGGTGCAGTAACTCCTGTCCAGAGAGTGAAGTTCAGTGCACCCTGGCAGGCGAGCATTCCAAGTCCGGAAACGGTTTTGGCCCCGCAGGCAGCCGCTTCCTTCAGGAATAAGGTTTCTGCAGGATTAAAGACGACATCACTGACAACCATCTGATCTGTAATGGTAGCATAGTCAACATCCGGCTTTTCGTCCGGATACGGCATGAGTCCGATGCTGGTGGCATTGATGAAAATGTCAGTATCCTCCGGGACCCGATAAGTCCCTTCCCATGCAATCGCAGAAGTAGATGCAGCCGTATTGTTTCGAACAACCTCTGCAAGTTCTTCCGCACGGACAAATGTACGGTTTACAATGGTGATAGATGCTGCACCTGCCAGACCACACTCCACAGCGATAGCTCGGGCTGCACCTCCGGCACCGAGAATGACGATTTTTTTGGCCTCAAGAGAAATCCCTTCATTTTTTAAAGCCTGCACGAAGCCTTTACCGTCGGTATTCTCACCGAACAGCTTATCATCACGAACGACGATAGTATTTACAGCACCGATGATTCTGGCTGCCTCGGAAAGTTCATCCAAGTATGGGAGAACGTTAATTTTGTGCGGCATGGTAAGATTCATTCCCTTCATATGAAGTGCACGAATAGATGCCATGGCCGCATCAAAATCATCCTTGGTTACCTTGAGGGTGAGATAGCGGTAGTTAAGACCACATGCAGCATAGGCTGCCTCTTCGATTACGCCGGTGGGATTGTCATCCACAGGATCTCCAAAGACACCTGTGATTTCTGCTCGATAGTTTTTGCTCATAACTTATGCGGGGAATAGCCCCTTCTCCTTTCTGATTGGTTATAATATTTGCTGAGTGATCAAGACATCACAATGCCATTGCAAATCTTGTATAATTCCTCCGTTGCAAGGCGGGTTTTCGCTGCAATATCTGCCTGATCCAGCGGGAAGCAGTAGAACAGTTTTTTCTGATCACCGATGCAGATCATATCTCCCAGTTCATACCAGAAATAATCTGCATAGAGACTGTAAGATGCTTTCGGTTTCTGTTCATAGTTCAGAGCGCCGTCACATCCGGTAAGCCGAAAACCTTCTTCCGTGTGAGTTAAAATTCCGGTACCGACCTCGTAGATTTGCTTCATATCCACCAACATGAGAATTTTTACCTTGGTTTCCAGTGAGTAGGTATGATTCAACAGTTCTTCTCTTACGGATTCCCGCTCCCAGCGGTACCAATCCGGGATATGCTGAAATCCGGGGACGTCATTAAGGCACGTAAGGGAACCATATTCGGTTAGTTCATAGGTGACACCGCATGACTGACAAGTGAGGGTGATTCCTTTACCCAACATTTTTCCTTCTGTACCGCAATGAGGGCATTTGTACAGAACCCGGTTCAAATGATCTGCCCGGAAGGGCTCTGTGATTTTGATTTTGTTCTCCATCTGCCAGCGGAAATGATCGAATGAGAAGGCATCTGCCAGAATACGGTTAATTTCTGAGACAGATAGCTCTTTAATCTGTTCAGGAGAAAACAGATAGGTCACTTTGGCGGAAACATTGACGTTTCGAAGCTGAAGACCATTGTACAGAGGGTCTCTGTGAAAAGCTCCCTCTGTATTCACAAGAACCACGGGTACCTTCAGAAGACGGATACATTTGCCAAGACTCTCCGGAAGTGGAGTTGCAGTTCCGTCAAAACTGTAGCTGGCTTCCGGAAACATGAGCACCGAGGTGCGAAGTTTGGTCAGAGCATAGTGCATATCTTTGATGAGAACCGGATCCGGAACAAACTTCTGAGTCGGGATACAGCCGATATGCCGCATCAGCCATTCTTTACCGACAAATCCGTCGGAAGTACAGACAATGTTGTATGGGCGCTCCTTGAATATTTCTGCACAGATCTCCAGATCGATGAAGCTGGAATGGTTCATAAGGATCAGACAAGGCTCATCAGAAGGAAGCAGGTCCATTTTGTCGCTCTCAAAAGAAAAGTTTACAGCACGCAGATCTTTTTGCGCTGCCAGACGAATGATCTTTCGAAGAAGTCCCATCGGACGGAGAGGGGACCGGTGTTCAAAGTGGATTTTATTACAGACAACATCATAGGATTCTTTTTTTACTTTAATTTTCATATGAGCCTCCCGGAAAAAAGTCATTATTCAGGATTGTAAAGCTGCATACTTCGATATTCTACTTTGATTCTTAATAAAAAAATATTATCAGAATTGACGAAGAGAAGCAAGATTTTATCTGGATGATTTGGATAAATTAGATAAAGCAAAAGTCATGTAAGCTGAATACTTTTGTACATGAATCAATGGTATTACGTCTGCAAATACAAGAGTAGCGCGAACATACCAAATCTGGTACACTGTAAACATCGAAACGTACATTAAGAAGATTGGAGGAAAATATATATGCTGTCAATTGGAACAACGGCACCGGATTTTGAACTTCAGGATCAGAATGGAACACTGCACAGACTCTCAGACTATCGAGGGAAAAAGGTGATTCTGTATTTTTATCCAAAAGATAATACCGGAGGATGTACCAAGCAGGCCTGCGGCTATTCCGAAAGGCTTCCGCTGTTCACAGCAAAGAATGCTGTAATTCTCGGAATCAGCAAAGACTCTGTGGCATCCCATAAGAGATTTGAGGAGAAGCAGGGACTCACCTTTACAATCCTTTCCAATGAAGATCTGTCTGTGATTGAAGCTTATGATGTATGGCACAAGAAGAAAATGGCCGGAAGAGAATATATGGGAGTTGTTCGAACTACTTATCTGATTGATGAAGAAGGTATCATTGTTCGAGCAAATGATAAAGTCAAGGCGGCTGCAGATGCGGAGACTATGTTGGAGGTTTTGGAATGAAAATAATTCTCTCGCCTGCAAAGAAAATGCGTGAGAATACAGATGACTTCGAAGTGCAGCATCTGCCGCAGTTTCTGGAGCAGGCAGAAGAGATCATGCTGTGGCTTAAGACGAAGAACAGGGAAGAGCTTAGAAAACTCTGGAAATGTAATGATGCTATTCTGGATCAGAATATAGAGCGTCTTTCAGTGATGGATCTTCGCACATCGCTGACTCCGGCAGTCATCGCATATGAGGGAATTGCTTTTCAATACATGGCACCGGGGGTAATGGAGAAAGAAGAGCTCACATATCTGGAAGACCATCTGCGGATTTTGAGCGCATTTTACGGGATTCTGCGTCCCTTCGACGGAGTCACTCCATATCGGCTGGAAATGCAGGCCAAAGCGCAGATCGAGGGAACCAAAGATCTGTATGCATTCTGGAATGCCAGGCTGTATGATCAGGTTTGCGATGAGAGTCATGAGATTGTCAATTTGGCATCGAAAGAATACAGCAAATGCATTACTTCATACCTTACGGAAGACGATCACATGCTGAACATCACGTTCTGTGAGATGGTGAAGGGAAAGCTTTCCACGAAGGGTACCTACGCCAAAATGGCAAGAGGCGAGATGGTCCGCTATATGGCGGAAAAGCAAGTAGAAGAAGTCAAGGATTTAAAAAGATTTGACCGACTTGGATATCATTACAGAGAGGATCTTTCTACGGAAACGGAATACATCTTTGAAAGACGTTAATCAGAGGTACTTATGAAAAAAGGAATTGTTATAAAGCCGTTTGAAAAGGGTTATGTAAATGAAGCACTGTCCATTTGGAATGAAGTCGTTGAAGAAGGGGCTGCCTTTCCTCAGCTGGACTTACTAGATGAACCGGGTGCGTTGAAATTCTTCCGTGAGCAGACTTACACGGGATTAGCCATCGATGCATTAACAGATCAGGTTGTGGGATTATATATTCTGCATCCAAATAATGTTGGACGTTGTGGTCATATTGCAAATGCAAGTTTTGCTGTCAGTTCGGAATCAAGAGGTCTTCATATAGGTGAGAAGTTGGTGACGGACTGCCTGGAAAAAGCAAAAGAAAAAGGCTTCAAACTGATGCAGTTTAACGCTGTTGTGGATAATAATATTCACGCAAGACATCTATATGAAAGGCTCGGGTTTCAGGAGGTTGGCATGATTCCCGGTGGTTTTCTTATGAAAGATGGTCATTATAAAGATATCCATGTAATGTATAAGGAGCTCCTGTAGCAATATGCTGCAGGAGTTTTCTTTGTCAAACGGATATTCGCAATCCGCTTCGCTTCTTGCTCATAACCGAATAGCTGCTCCGCAGCTTATCAGTAGGGTGCTGAGTGCCGGTGGCACTCGTTTAGCACCGACCGAAACGAAGTGTAGACCTTGAACTCCTACTGATACAAGCAAGTCCCTATCCCCGCATAATGCCCTGCACATTTGAAGCGGGGGACTTACTTGATTCGGTTAAATATAATATCCAACAAGTTGTTAAAATATATTGACAATCAATTCAACAATTTGTATATTGTGATCAACAAGTTGAACGAATTAAGGAGGCAGATATGAGAAAAGATTTATTTGGACCGAAGGTTAATTATGATCACTTTGCACCACCATTTGTACTTGTTGGATTACTGAATCATTTTGATAATCGTTATCAATCAGCGGCAGATTCTCAGTTTGGAGAGCTGACCTGGAAACAGATGTATTTTCTGCATGCGGTTACATTGTATAAAGAAGCACCTACAGCAACAGATATTGCTGATTTTATGGGATCCTCTTCTCAAAATGCGAATAAACTTTTTGCCAAGATGCTGAAAGGCGGGTATGTATATACTGTTCAGGATGAAAAGGATAAAAGAAAGCAGAGGATACATTTGACTGATAAAGGGAAAGACTTTCTGAAAAGCAGCAATGCAGGAAAATCCGACAGTGTATTTGAAATCTTCAGCGAAATCTCTCCGGATGAAATGGAAACAACGATCGATGTCATGTATCGATTAATCAAAAGTCTGGAAAAGTGGCAGGAAGATCATGCGTAACAGTCCCTCGTCGGACATCGCCCCCTCAATTCAGCGGATAGCTGCGCCGGAGTCTTTTCAAAATGTTGGTGATTTTGCATCACATGTATGATATTCTGTGAGATAGAACGATAACTTGATACCAAATTTATTTCGGAATCTGGCTTACGTCGGATTCCTTTCTTGTGTTTAGATGGATTTTTATAATAAGAGATAATATTATGCCATAGCGTAATGAAAATGGAAGGAGAACCGTTTACGATGCTTTTTGATATTTTGCCGGACAATTTTTTCAGTCCACTGGCATCGCCGGGAAAACTTGTATACTGGGAGTGTTTGCGCAGACTATTCTCAGTGACTAGCAGTCAGCTGTCATTTGGAGTGGAGCGTGACGTTCTGGTAGAGGAACTACAGTACTATTTCGATTCGGAAATGGCGGCAGATATTCCTGATACAGAAATGGATACAGAAGGTACACTTGGCAGTCGTGATAAAGCGAACTTTATGCTGCGTCGATTTGAGGCATGTGGATGGATTACGATTGACACGGATCATAGCTATGTGCAGCGTGTCAATTTTGCAGATTATGCAATCACACTCATGAAGACATTAGTTGCAATCGAAGATGACCGAGAGACAGAATACCAGGCGTATATTTACACGATTTACAGTTTGACGAAAAATCTGCGAGAGAATCCCGGATTGGGATTATTGCAAATCGTAGATAATATGGATCAATTGATTACCGGTTTGAAAAGTTTGAATGCGAATATCAAGCGATATATCGATGAATTAACAAAGCATAGTACAGTCCCGGAGATTCTGGATGCCCTATTGAATGACTACTATAGTAATGTTGTTGATAAGGCCTACCATCGCCTGATGACATCCGATAATGTATCAAAATTTCGTCCTGAGATTTTAACAAGACTGGAATCATGTGCAAGAAGTACATCTTTTTTAACGAAAGCAGCCAAAGATCTTGCAGTAATCCGCGAAATTTCTCAGGATGAAGCACAGGAGTTAACGCTCACCATGATCCATGAGGTGATGGATGCATTTCGAAGCATGGATGAAATATTGACTGAGATTAATCAGAAGAACAGCCGGTATCAGCGAGCTGCTATTAGTCGTGCACGTTTCCTGCTTTCATCCGGGGATGATATTCGTGGTCAATTAAAAAATATTCTGGAATTTATGAATGAACAAATTACAGAAAAGAAAATGGATTACAATGCGACATACGAACTTGAGGAAATGGATAAGCTTGTTCGTATTTTTTCATGGGAATATTTGGATATTGATTCGCTTTATGCGCCAATTGAAGGAAAAAAGGTCTTTGTTCCGGAAGAGAGAGAAATACAAGTCGTAGATTATGCAATGAGAGACG
>JAUNAE010000219.1 GCA_030527765.1 Eubacteriales bacterium | reverse complement strand
CTTCGGACACTGCAGGATCTGGAAGAAGACGGCTATGAAGTTACTTATCTGAAGCCGGATCAGAAAGGACAGATTACTCCGGAACAGCTGGAAGAAGCAATTCGAGAGGATACAATTCTCGTCACAATTATGCTTGCCAACAATGTTGTTGGTACCATTCTGGACATTCCTGCACTGGCTGCAGCTGCACGTAAGAAACGAGTTCTTTTTCACACAGATGCGGTGCAGGCAGTGGGACATATTCCGCTCAATGTGAGAAAACTCGGAGTTGATTTTCTGTCCGTATCGGCTCACAAATTTAACGGTCCGAAGGGCGTTGGAGTTCTTTTTTCCAGAATTCCTCTGCGCCTGAAGCCACTTCTTGCTGGTGGCGGACAGGAAAAGGGTTATCGCTCCGGAACAGAGAACATTCCGGGAATTGTCGGAATGACAACGGCGTTGGAGGAGCATATCGCAGGAATGATGGAGCGCATGGAACACCTGCAGAGTATGAGAGATCGGCTGACGGAGGCCGTACTTCAGATTCCGGGCGTGTATCAGACAGGTGATCCCGAGAAACGACTGCCGGGATTCTGTTCTTTTGTAGTAGAGCAAGTTCCTCACAGCGTGCTGCTTGTGAACAAACTGAATGAGCAGGGGATCTGTGCAAGTTCCGGTTCGGCATGCTCTGCTGCATCAAGAGAAGCTTCACATGTGCTTCTTGCCCTTGGATACAGCAAAGAACTGGCCAGCGCATCTCTTAGAGTTACCCTTGGAGAAGAAAATACAGAGGAAGAGGTAGATATCGCCATTGCAGCGATTCGATCTGCCATTGAGCAGGTGCGGTCAGAGCAGGTGTCCCGGGCACCACGTCTGGAAGGACGCGTCACAGAAATCAAAGAAAATTGATCTACCATAGTCAAATGATAACTACTTCATGAGCTGAAAATAAAACAGTTTATCAAAATATCTGCTAAA
Source organism: Eubacteriales bacterium (assembly GCA_030527765.1). The sequence goes on along the minus strand of JAUNAE010000219.1, from coordinate 5,501 downwards.
CGAATAAAGAACGTCGAGAATTTGTCTCGACGTTCTTTATTCGTTTATGTCGGCGATTTGCTGATTAGTGTCTTGCAAGGAGCAAATCGGATTGCAAGAATACGATTGACTTATTAAAATAAATCGTGGTAATCCTTTATGATTTAAATTTATTCCAATACAAAATGTCCCGGGCTGTGCTCTTTCATGACACTGCCTAGGGGAAGACTTGTATCATAATACAGAATCTTTTTCTGACGTTCATATATAGGGTCAGGATAATGGATGGCAGATAGAAGAGATTTGGTGTACGGATGAATCGGATTTTGATAAAGTTCTTCCGTTTCGGCCAATTCAACTAATTTTCCATTTAACATAACCCCCACACGATCGCTGATGAAGCGTACTACAGAGAGATCGTGTGCAATAAATAAAAATGAAAAATTCTTTTCTTTCTGTAAGTTTTTGAAAAGATTGATAATCTGTGCCTGAATGGAAATGTCCAGAGAAGCCACAGGTTCGTCGGCGATGATCAATTGTGGATTTAATATCAGACTTCTTGCAATTGAAACACGCTGTCGCTGCCCGCCGGAGAGTTCACCGGGCCGTTTGGTCAAATAGCTAGGTGAAAGTCCAACACTTTCCATCATTTGTTCCAGCATTTGCTGTGCTGTTTTATGATCGATACGCTGTTTCTGAATACGTAATGGTTCCAGAATAATCTGAGCAATTGTCATACGGGGATTTAGTGACGCAGCTGAATCTTGAAAAACCATCTGCATTTCATTTTGGAGTTTTTTTACTTGTTGTTTATCAGCATTGGGGCCGGAAACACAAATTCCATTGTAAAGGACTTCGCCAGAAGTAGGTTGATAGATTCCGGATATGACACGGGCCATTGTAGATTTCCCACATCCGGTTTCACCGATGAGACCAAAAACTTCACCTCGTTCCATTCCAAAAGAGACATCTTCCAGTGCATGAACGGTAAGACGGTCGTTCATTTTGAAATACTGCTTGATATTACGAACTTCAATGATCCAATTCTTTTTCATAATGACCTCTGAAAACTAAGTGTTTGGGTTGTTCTATTTTGGGCGCACGAGGATCTAAGAGCCATGTTGCAGCATAGTGTGTATCACTGATTTTGAACATAGGAGGCATTTCCTCATAGTCGATATCCAGGGCATATTCGTTGCGTACGGCAAAGGCATCACCTTTTGGCGGATCAAGGAGAGGCGGCGGCATTCCGGGAATAGAATGGAGTTCTCCGCTTTCGATAGCAAGTGCCGGAAGGGAAGAGAGAAGTCCCCAAGTGTATGGATGACGAGAATCATAAAAAATATCTTCGGCAGTTCCGAGTTCTACAATTTTTCCGGCATACATGACGGCAACACGATCAGCGATACGTGCTGCGATTCCCAGATCGTGTGTTATAAAAACAATAGAAATACCGGTTTTTTCCCGAATTTCCATTAATAAATCAATGATTTTAGCTTCTACAGTAACGTCTAATGCGGTTGTTGGTTCATCCGCAAACAATAGTTTGGGATTTGTGGCTAAAGCAACTGCAATTACACACCTTTGACGCATTCCTCCGGAAAAAAAGTGCGGCTGTAGATTAAATCTCGCTTCTGCCTGATCAATACCAACTAATGTCAGAAGTTCTATGGCTTTTTTTCGTGCTTCTTCGCGACTGACTTTTTGGTGCTTAAAAATAGCTTCTGTTATTTGTTTTCCAACAGGAATTGTTGGATTTAAAGTTGCCAGTGGATCTTGAAATACCATAGACAAAGCTGTGCCTCTGAGTTTACGCATCTCACGTTCAGAGGCGTGAGTAATATCTTTTCCACAGACGACAGCACTTCCGGATTTGATTCGTGCATAACGGGGAAGAAGATGCATTATGGACTGACATAAAACAGTTTTTCCACATCCGGATTCTCCGATGATACATAGAATTTCACCTTCTTTTACTTGAAGGTTGATACCACGTACCGCTTCGACCTCCCCTTCAGAGGTATCGAAGCTTACGGCATAGTCCTTAAGTTCTAATATGTTATCCATTTGTAAAAACCTCAATTGCAAGTATTCTTGTAAAGAAGAACCTACGGAGCCAAATATTGATGGTGGTAGGAACTAGAGTGTGCTGAATAATACAGAGATATCCCCCAGGCGTGGTATGTTGACCAAATGCGCTGGGGGACAAGTAATATTAGTCGTAACTATTTCGTATTTTCATAGTTACTCGGCTAAAATCCTTGAAGGATCAATATATGATGGGATTTTTGCCGGCAGTTCCGGATTTTGATTTAGCGGGAGATTTTCCATTCTTCAATGTTCCACATAACTCCTACTGCATGGTGACCAAGAACACGACTGGTATTCAGACCATCTACAGCGTTGTTGCTTACATAGTTTCCGTCGAGATATGCAACAAGAAGTACGCCAGGGTTCTGTGCATAAACTTCTTCGAATTCACCGTAGAGTGCTTTGCGCTGATCAGGATCTTCTGTATGACGTGCTTCAGTAAGAAGTTCATCAACTTTGGCGTTAGAGTAGTGCATGTTGTTGCCGCTTCCATCTGTTACAAACTGTTTGTAAGACATATCCGGATCAAACTGTGTTGCAAAACCGGCAAGGAATCCATCATATCCGGCAGTCCAGTCAAATTTAGTTACAAGAACAACTTCCATTTCAACTCCGGCCTGGCGAAGCATCGCAGACATCATATTGGCGATATCAACACGCTCTTCTTCATAGTCACGAGTCTGAATGGTGAAGTGGAATGGCATTCCATCACGCTCATAAATTCCATCAGCATTCTTTTCCCATCCGAGAGCAGTCATTTCCTCGTCAAATTTATCGAGATCATAACTGTAGATGTTTGCATTTTCATTGGTTCCTAAAGGATTCAGCTGAATTGGGCTGTATGCAATAGCACCCTGGCCGTTCAATACAGAATTTACAATGGCTTCTTTATCTAATGCGTAGTTCAGTACACCAATGCTGTCTCCGTTTACACTCCAGAAATCAGATTCCATATTCATGGAAGCACCACGGTAGTCAGCGGTTGTGAAATCCCAGTTTTTGTATCCGTCTGTATCACGGAAAGTAGCAGCGTAATTTGCATTCAGCCATGCAAGATCAGCTTCGCCGGACTGAAGCATTGTTGCTTTAGTACTTTCTACAGCGACTGTTTTGTAAACGACACGCTCAATATTCGGAACTTTATCATAATACTCTTCGTTGCGATGGAAGATGATCATTCCGCCGGTTGCGTCCCAACTCTCAAATACAAAACGGCCGGTTCCAACAGGGTTCTGGTTAAAGGAAGTAGTGGCAATGTCTTCGCCTTCAAGAAGATGCTTCGGAATGATTCCGATAGTGAAATAACCAAGCATATTTGCGCGGTAGCTGTCTAAGGTGATTTCTACAGTGTTAGCATCCGGAGCTTCGATGGAAGTGATATTCTCATAATCACTTTTTACACTACTGGACAGAGTTTCATCCTGAGTAAGAGTTGTGTAAGTAAAGACAACGTCATCAGCGGTAAAATCAGTTCCGTCATGCCATTTTACACCTTCACGAAGGGTGAAAGTGTATTTGAAATTGTCTGCATCGTATTCGTAATCGGTTGCAAGGTCACAGACCGGCTGGCCGGTTCCATCATATTTCATAAGTCCGGAAAATACGAGCTCTGTGATTTCATCATGAGCACTCAGCAGAGGATTAATAGTATCCTCATTTTCTCCCGCATATACAAGAGTATTGCTAAGATCAGTAAGATCTGTTTCTGCAAATGCGGTAGTGCTAAGGGATGACAACATAGAAGCTGCCAATACCAAGGTGCCAATAGCTTTGATCTTTTTCATGTTTGTTCCTCCATTTTTGAATTTATATACAACCACATAAGGGTTATATTACAGGTTGCTGGGTTTGCGGGTGTTTTCTTTGCGAAGATAATTTCCTACATTGGTAATACACATAAGAGTGACAACCAAAAACAATCCGGGAACAATGATAACCCACCAGGTTTTCATGATAAGGGCTTTGTTCGCAAGAGAAAGCATGCTGCCCCAGGAAAGGGTATCGACAGGAAGTCCCAGTCCAAGGAAACTCAAAGTCGATTCCATGGTGATACAGCTGGATATATTCGAAATCACAACAAACATAACCGCTGAGAGAAAGTTGGGAATTAAATGACGATACATAACATAAAGGAAACGTCCTCCGGTGCAGCGCGCATACAATACGTAGTCACAATTACGGATTTGTCTGACTTCGCTTCTTACAATACGAGCCATTCCAAACCAGGCTGTGATTCCAATAACGATCGACATTGTCAAAACATTCTTTCTGGGAAAAAGTGCTGACAAAATTAATACCAGAAGAAGTGCGGGAATACTTCCGCAGAGTTCGGTAAATCGCATCATGACACTATCTACTTTGTCATTTGCTGTACCGCTGATGCATCCGAAGATTGTTCCGAGGATTGCGATAATTGCAGCTCCTAAGAGACCAATTGCCAAAGATGCTCGACCACCATAAAACATGATAGAGAAGAGATCTCGACCAAGAGAATCCGTGCCAAAATAAAATTCGCTGTTTGGGGCCTGATTCAGTGACTGATAATAAAATAGAGAGGGATCGTGATTTGCAACAATGTTTGCGAAGATACAACTCAATGCAATGATAAGTAAGATGATCAATGAAAGAATCGGTGTCCCCTTTATCCTGGACAGGAATCGGCGTTTTTTCTTCTTTGGTTCATGAACACGATATCCCGGGCCTACAATTTTAAATTTATCCTGTTCTACCATTTCATTGTCTCCATTTCTCTCATTCTTGGATCGATTTCTTCGTTAATTGTCTGGGCAATGAAACTTCCGACAAAAACTGCTGTTCCGGTAATAAGCACAGAAATCATGAGCAGATTATAATCATGATATTTAGCACTCTCTACAGCAAGATTTCCGATTCCGGGATAGTTGAACACTGCTTCGACAACTACGGTTCCTCCGGTAACATGAGGGATTGATATGGCCATAATACTGACGATGGTAGGAGCGACATTTCGAAGACAATGCTTCCAGACAATTTCACGGCGAGTGCATCCTTTGGCTTTGGCAAACAAAATGTAATCCTTTCGAACTTCGTCCAGAAGCTTGTTTCGAATCATGTAAGCGTAGTACCATAGATGACTTGCGATCATTACAATGAGTGGCAGAATCAAATGAGAGATACGATTTCCAATGTTGTTCTGCATTCCAACATCGTAGGCTCCACTGCTTGGCAGCCATCCGAGATAAATACTGAAGATTAACACAAGCACAACACCAAGCCAGAAACCGGGTATGTAGTAAGTAAAGGTTCCGATTTTGCAAATCGTAATGTCAATCCAGCGATCTTCATGGAGAACACAAAAGACTGCTAACAGAATTGCAAGGGCAAAAACAAAAAAATAAGCGATGAAACCTAAGAGTAATGTGTTGCCGATTAAGGGAGAAATCACATCCATT
>JAUNAE010000218.1 GCA_030527765.1 Eubacteriales bacterium | reverse complement strand
GCTTCGCAACTGCCGAACTCGCGCGCGAATCCTCTTACGAGATTCGCGTTTTAATCAGTGAGGCAACAGGGAATATTTGTGAGAAGATTTTGATAGAAGTATTGCAAATAAGTGCATCATCGAATAAAGTTTTATCGTTGGCACAGGAATTGTGCAGATAAAAATAGAAGGTACATAACGATGAAAGTAGTCAAACGGATATTCGCAATCCGCTTCGCTGCTCAACTTGGTTAAAATGCGGATCTCGTGAAAAGATTCGCATGCGAGTTCGATAGTTACGAAGACAACAAGATAATAAGACAACAAGATTACAGGAGGATAAGAACATGGCAAAACGTGGTGGATTTCCGGGAGGTATGCCGGGCAATATGAACAATCTGATGAAGCAGGCACAGAAAATGCAGCGTCAGATGGAGGAAAATCAGAAAGCACTTGAGGAAAAAGAGTTCACAGCATCTGCAGGCGGCGGTGCGGTTGAGGTTACTGTATCCGGAAGAAGAGAGATTACCAAAGTAAAACTTGCAGAGGAAGTCGTTGATCCGGATGATATTGAAATGCTGGAGGATCTGGTTATGGCAGCTACAAATGAAGCTCTTCGCAAGATGGAAGAAGAGTCTTCTGCAGTAATGTCCAAACTTACCGGTGGATTCGGCGGCTTCGGAGGAGGCCTTTCATTCTAATGGAATACTACAGCAGTCATATTAACAAGCTGATCGAGCAGCTTGCCCATCTTCCGGGAATCGGTGCGAAATCTGCCCAGAGACTGGCCTTCCATATTATGAATATGCCGAAAGATCAGGTGGAGCAGTTGACAGGTTCCATTACAGGAGCAAGGGAGAATGTTCGATACTGTAAGCATTGCTTTACTCTGACAGATCAGGAAGAATGTCCGATCTGTGCAAATGACAAGAGAGATCACAGCACTATCATGGTTGTGGAGACAACCAGAGATCTTGCGGCATATGAGAAGACCGGAAAATATGAGGGTGTTTATCATGTGCTTCACGGTGCAATCTCCCCGATGCTTGGAATCGGTCCGGATGACATTCGTCTGAAGGAGCTGATGACCCGTCTGCAGGGAGATGTCAAAGAGGTGATTATTGCCACCAACTCCAGTCTGGAGGGTGAGACCACAGCAATGTATATCAGCAAATTGATCAAACCGAGCGGAATCAAAGTGAGCAGAATTGCGAGCGGTGTTCCGGTGGGCGGCGATCTGGAATACATCGATGAGGTGACTCTTCTTAGAGCACTGGATGGACGTATTGAGTTATAAAATGCGAAGCAGAAGGAATAGGTTAAAAACAGCACTTCTGTTTTACTGAAATGTCAAAAAACAGCACATTCATTTCAAATTCCTACACTTGAACTTTTACAGTGGTTTGTTATAATTGAAACCGTGATAAGATCATTTTAGTATTGGGAGGAAATCAGGGATGAAATTCTTTATTGACACAGCAAAAGTAGAAGATATCAAAGCAGCAAATGATATGGGAATCATTTGCGGTGTAACAACCAACCCTTCTTTGATTGCAAAAGAGGGCAGAGATTTTAACGAAGTTATCAAAGAGATCACCACAATTGTTGATGGACCGATCAGCGGTGAAGTAAAAGCAACAACTGTAGATGCAGAGGGCATGATTGAAGAAGGACGTGCAATCGCAGCTATTCACCCGAATATGGTAGTTAAGATTCCAATGACCGTAGAAGGTCTGAAAGCAGTTAAAGTTCTGAGCGGCGAAGGCATTAAGACCAACGTAACTCTGATCTTCACAGCAAACCAGGCTCTTCTTGCGGCAAGAGCAGGTGCTACTTATGTGTCTCCATTCCTTGGAAGACTGGACGACATTTCTACAGATGGTCTGGATCTGATCCGTCAGATTGTTGAGATGTTCGATGTAGCCGGTATTGAGACTGAGATTATTTGTGCAAGTGTTCGTCATCCTGTTCATGTAACAGAGTGCGCACTGGCAGGTGCAGATATTGCAACCGTTCCTTACAAAGTTCTTGAGCAGATGACTCATCATCCGTTAACCGATGCAGGAATCGTGAAATTCCAGCAGGATTACAAAGCTGTTTTCGGTGAATAATTCAAAGACTTATAAAGATCAAAGGAGTAATGATCATGGAGAAATTAGAGCTTCAGAAAATTGCAAACGAAGTCCGCAAGGATATCGTGACAGCAGTTCATGCAGCAAAAGCCGGCCATCCGGGCGGTTCTCTTTCCGCTGCAGATTTGTATACATATCTTTATTTTGAAGAAATGAACGTAGATCCGAAGAATCCAAAAGATCCAAAGAGAGATCGTTTTGTACTCTCCAAAGGACATACAGCACCGGGATATTATTCCGTACTTGCAGAAAGAGGATTTTTCCCGAAAGAAGATCTGACAACTCTTCGTCATCTTGGTTCCTACCTTCAGGGACATCCGGATATGAAACACATTCCTGGCGTTGACATGTCCAGTGGTTCTCTGGGACAGGGTATCTCTGCAGCAGTAGGTATGGCTCTGTCTGCAAAACTCAGCGATGAGTCTTATCGTGTTTACACACTTCTCGGAGATGGTGAGATCCAGGAGGGTCAGGTTTGGGAAGCTGCTATGTTTGCAGGATTCCGCAAACTGGATAACCTTGTTGTCATCGTTGATAACAACGGTCTGCAGATTGATGGACCGATCGATGAGGTTTGCTCTCCATACCCGATCGACAAGAAATTCGAAGCATTCAATTTCCATGTAATCAACGTTGCTGATGGTAATGATATGGATCAGCTGAAAGCTGCTTTTGAAGAAGCAAAAGCGACCAAGGGAATGCCGACTGCAATTGTTATGAAGACCGTCAAAGGTAAAGGCGTATCCTTCATGGAGAACAATGTAGGATGGCACGGCAAAGCTCCGAACGATGAGCAGTATGCACAGGCAATGGCAGATCTTGAGAAAGTAGGTGAATCATTATGTCAGAAGTAAAGAAGGTTGCAACCAGAGCAAGCTATGGTGCTGCGCTGGTAGAGCTTGGTAAAAAACATGAGGATTTAGTGGTTCTTGACGCGGATCTTGCAGCTGCTACTCAGACTGGTGTATTCAAAAAAGAATTCCCGGAGCGTCACATTGACTGCGGTATTGCAGAGTGCAACATGGTAGGTATTGGCGCAGGACTTGCAGCTACAGGCAAAGTTCCTTTTGTCAGCACTTTTGCTATGTTCGCAGCAGGACGTGCTTTTGAGCAGGTTCGCAACTCTGTTGCATATCCACGTCTGAATGTAAAAATCGGTGCAACTCATGGTGGAATTTCCGTAGGTGAGGATGGTGCTACCCATCAGTGCTGCGAGGATTTTGCACTTATGAGAGCTGTTCCGGGAATGGTTGTAGCTTGCCCAGCTGATGATATCGAAGCAAAAGCAATGGTAGAAGCAGCTTACGAGCATGTTGGACCTGTATATATGAGATTTGGCCGTCTGGCAGTTCCGGTAATCAATGATCGTCCGGATTACAAATTTGAACTTGGAAAAGGTATCGTTCTTCGCGAGGGAACTGACCTTACTATTATTGCAAACGGTCTTTGCGTTGCACCTGCACTCGAGGCAGCTGAGAAGCTTGCAGAGGATGGCGTAAGCGCAAAGGTGATCAACATCCATACCATCAAACCACTTGATGAGGAACTGGTTGTTGCTGCAGCGAAAGAGACCGGAAAAGTTGTTACCGTTGAGGAACATTCCATCATTGGCGGTCTTGGCGGCGCTGTATGCGAGTGCCTTGCTGAGAAAGCACCTGTTCCGGTAAAACGTATCGGTGTGAATGATGTATTTGGTGAGTCCGGCCCGGCAGTTGCACTGCTTGAGAAATATGGTCTGGATGCAGCAGGCATCTATGCACAGATCAAAGAGTTTCTTGCATAATTTAACCAAATAGCGAAGCGGATTGTGAATGTCCGTTTAACTCAAATAACTTATGAGACCGAGGTTGTATAATGCAACCTCGGTTTTTTGCCGAATCAGGTACGAAGCGAAGCGGATTACGAATGTCCACTTAGCTTGCGGGATTCTTTTGGTACTTCTTAAGGAGGAGAAAGTGTGCTATAATTGCAAGGAAACTGAAATGTACAGATCGCAGTCGGATTTTTGATGCGAGATGGAATTATGAAAGTGACGATCCACAGCAAACAGACAACAGAGTGAATCGTTGGTTTCAGATTATAAAGAAGGGACTATATGGCGGATTTTTTTGGTGCTCTTACAAAGAGAAGAAAACGACGAAAAAAAATAAAGAAAGCAAAAATCGCAAAAGCCCAGGCAGGAATGACAGATGAGGAGAAACTGTTGTACAGAAGCCGTCTGCGGCGAAAAACAATGATCCAGACCATTCTGTTGATTCTGATCTTTATCGTTGCGGCGGCCCTGGGAATTTCTTTTATTCAGGAACGAAGGACATATAAGAATTATAAAGTAGAATCCAGAAGCCGGCAGGAAGACATCGTGTCTACCGGATACAAGGAATTTAACGGAAAAATCCTTCGTTACAGTCAGACAGAAGTGGCTCTTGTGGACACTCGAATGGAAACTCTGTGGAATGCAACTTACACAATGACAAATCCAATCGCTGATGTATGTGGGGATTATGCAGTAATTGCAGATCAGGATGGAACGGTTATGGAGATTTACAACAGTTCCGGCTTTCTTGGGGAAGTAACCACTTCTTATGCGATTGTAAAAGTAACGATTGGTTCCAATGGACTTGTGGCTGCAATTCTGAACGGAGGAGACGATACCTGGATTAACTTCTATGGAACAGATGGAAGTCTGATTGCTGAGAATCAGACAAGAATCGATGATCCGGGTTATCCTATGGATGTAGCGATTTCCAATAACGGTCAGATCATGATGGTGACTTATCAGTATGTAGATGGAAACAAAACGACGAGTTATGTTGCCTTTTACAATTTTGGTGAAGTTGGGCAGAGTGAGGATGACCGTATTGTAAGCGGCTATACATATGAAGGACTTGTTATTCCGGAGGTGCAGTATCTGAAAGAAGACCGGTGCATTGCAATTCGTGAGGATGGAGTGATCCTCTATGGAGGTGCACAGATTCCGGAGGAGATTGCAACCATTCCGGTAGAACAGGAAATTGTCAGCACATTCTATGATGAAGAGATGATAGGTCTTGTCTTCAAAAATGAAGAGGGTAAGAATCTTTATCGAATGGATGTCTACAATACGGATGGTGTTCTGAAGTTCTCGAAGGAGTTTAACATTCCTTATACACAGATTAAAGTGAGCGGCGGAAACATTTTGATGTACAACAGCTCACAGATAGGTGTTGTGAACAACCGCGGTATTACGAAGTTTTCCGGAACCATTGACGGTACAATTGAGGATTTCTTCAAGCTTGGAAGCAATCGCTACCTGCTTGTACTCGATAACGGCGTCAATGTGATCAGACTGTCCTGATATGGAAAGAATTGAACAGTATCTGACTTCTTATGGATGGACCTGGCTCGGAGTTGCGGCATTGGCAGCGGTTGTCCTGTGCACAGTGATCGGTTATCGCCGGGGACTTGTCAAAGAAGTATTTTCTACATTGGTGATTTTTTTGTCCATCGGTATTGTATGGATTGTGAATCCCTATGTGAATGAATTCATGAGGGAACAGACACCTGTTTATAAGATGGTGAGCGACAGCACGCATCAGTATATCAATAATAAGATAGACAGCAGTGTGGCTCCAAACAGTGAAGAACAGACACAGATGATTGAGAATTTGGGGCTTCCGGCCTTCTTGACAGAAGGACTGGAGACAAATAATCAGGCAGCGGTGTACTCGGCACTGGGAGTAACGAACTTTGTAGATTACATGGCAGACTATATTGCAGGGATTATTACGAATGCGATCGCATTCCTAGTATCCTTCGTACTGGCGAATCTGCTTCTGCGAATATTGGGCTTCTTATTAAATATCGTGGCAAACATGCCGGTGATTCGGGGCGCCAATAAACTTGCCGGAGCGATTCTTGGCGGTGGAAAGTGTGTAATCTATATTTGGATAGCCATGTTGATTGCAACCATTCTCTGTAACACAGATTTTGGAAAAACCATTTTGAATCTGGTGGAAGAGGATGTAGTATTGAAACAGCTCTTTCTGTACAATCCACTTAGTAAGTGGTTTACACAAATTACATATGCGAGATGAACAAAGGCGGGCAGCGCATAGATCGAGCATGATCTATGTGCTGCCTGCTTTTCGGTTAAATTGTTTGAAAAAAATGAAAAAAAGTGCTTGACGCATGGGATAACGGATGATATACTAACATTCGTCTCAAAGAGAGACGGGTTCACAACTTGATGAAATAAAAAAAGTTGAAAAAACCTGTTGACAAACACTTGAAGCTATGATATAGTTAACAAGCTGTCGATGAGACAGAGAACATTGATAACTGAACAGTGAAACACATACGATTCTCGAAAATTCTTTACAT
>JAUNAE010000217.1 GCA_030527765.1 Eubacteriales bacterium | reverse complement strand
GGAGATCTATCGATCTGATAGACCTCCTGTTGGGTAATGGAAATTGTTTCACAGCCCCTTTTCTGTATCAATTGATACTATATTATCCTCTATTTATTTCTGCTTTGTTTTTTTCACATTGTATAAAAGCATCAGTAATATACAAAGAGCATATGCAATTGTCTCGATCCAGATGTATCCCACAGAGATGGCGGTCTTAGCACTTGCTGACTGACCAAGAACTCCAAGTGCAACATCTGCATTCTGATCATAACCGCTCACCCCAAGCATAGCACTGAAGATCGCATTACAAATCGGTGTTGCAGCTACCATGATCGAACTGTATATCGACATCGTGAGTCCATCCGTGCGAATTCCGCGTTTTGATTCGATAAGGTCAATAACATCTGCAAGCAATGCAAGAATCATATAGCATGCAGGAGCTGAACCAAGACACTTAAGTGCGATCCCAACTGCAACCGGAACGATCTGACCGTTTCCCAGGATCGCAATTATTCCACCGATTACAGCAAGCAGTGATCCCGCAATAATTACAGGTTTTTTTCCAAATCTGATGCACAACGGGTTCACAAATATCGCTGCAACTGCCATAGGTACTGCACCGAGAATCGCCAGCAGGGACTGGGATGCCCCCCATGCATCGGCATTTCCGAAGAAGGTATTGTCTAATACCCATTTACAAAAATATGCCATAGAACCATTTTTCATTGCACCGCTCCACTGGAAGCTGATGTAGAAAAGAATAACGATCCACCACATTTTTTCACCTGTCACAGCCTTAAGCTGATCCTTAATGGATGAAGTCTCCTTCTTTTCTTCCTCTTCTACGCCGCTTCTCAGTTCTTCTGTAATTCTCTCTCTTGTAAAGAGGAACTGCAGATAAATTGTAAGTGCCGAGAAGATCGCAATTGCCAGCATTGCAAGAAACCATAATCCCTGATTTTCTTTTAATGCAAAGGATACCAGCATGGGAAATACCATGGAACCTGCGCCCATAACTCCAAGTCCCGCGATATTCGTCATAGATGCAAGAATACCTCTTTGATCTGTATCTCTTGTAGACAGAGGGATCAATGTTGAATTCGCTGTATTATAAATGGGATAGGCTACTGCATAGAAAAGATTATATGCAATCGCGATCCATACCATTTTGGCAACACCTTTAAACGGCACAATAAACATCAAAACACTGGCTATAGATAACGTAAGTGCAGATAATAAAACCCAGGGTCTTGCTTTACCCGCCATTGTATTGGTATGTTCAATTAACTGCCCCACCATCAGATTCGCAGCTACAATGAGAATTGTAGATACCAGCTGCAGTGTTGTCAGAAAGGCAAGATTTAACTTTAATACATCTGTAAAGTAGGTCTGCAGTATACTTGTAAAAATACCTGATGCAAGAAGTGCTCCAAACGGTCCTGCAAGGTATCCGAAAAACATTTCTACTACTTTTACATTATCACTTTTTATTTTTGTCTGAAGAAGCGGGTGGCTCCACAGATCTTTTTTCTTACTCATCGTTTTCCTCTCTTAATCTGTCAGGTTTACACTCCAATGGTAATTTCCATGGCATACTTCCTTTTGCTCACCATTCGGTAAAGTTACCACACCACTTGTTCCCACCGGCACCTTCAATTTCATATCATAGGTATTCTCAACCACTTTCCACTCCACAGCAAGCTTTCCGTACGGAGTCTTAAGCGCAGCTTCTGCATTTGTAATACTTCTATTCGGATCTAAGACCGGTCGAATCCGGAATTTTTTAAATCCGGGTGACACACTTTCTATTCCGGCAATTCTTCGATAGAAAAATGCTCCTACCGCACCGCTTGCATAGTGATTATATGAAACCATCATATCAGTCCCGTCATTACTGATCGGGCATTCCCCGTTTTCATCCAGACCATCCCATCGCTCCCAGATCGTGGTTGCTCCTGATTTCACTTCATACAGCCATGACGGACAGCTATCGTTCATCAGCATGCGATAAGCCACGTCCTCATATCCATGATCTGCAAGTGCAAAGAGAATATAAGGTGTTCCCGGGAATCCTGTTCCGATCCGATAATTATTCTTTTTTACAAGCTCTGCAAGATTACCTGCGGCCTTTTTTGCCTCGTTTTCCGGCAGCATATCGAAATATAACGGAAGTACATAACCTGTCTGAAATTCTTCCTTTAACTTTCCATTCTTGTCTGTAAATACGCTGCGGTATGCCTTCGCAACTTTTTTGCTTAATTCCATATACTTGACGGCGTCTTCCGACTCACCGAGTATATCCGCTATCCGGGCAACCAGTCTGCTTGTGTTGCATAAACTCGCGGTTGCCGTCCATTTGCTTCTCTTCTGCCACTGACTCATCTTCGGAACATCCGGAGCGATCCAGTCTCCAAAATGCAATACGGAAGGTGTATGCCAGATATAGCGATAATCACCAATTCCTATTCCTGCCCAGAACCTGCAGGCATTCACATATTTTTTCATCATCGGATAGCAGGATCTTAATACTTCCTTATTTCCTCTTGCCTTGTAATCTGCCCAGGGTACCAATACACATGCATCTCCCCAGAAATCCATTGCCATTGTTGGCATCGTCGCGGGGAAGCCATAACCTTGTGCCGGAACTGTATTGGGGATACCTCCCGTCGGAAGCTGTTCACTTCTTACATCTTTTAACCATTTGTCATAGAACTTTGTCATATTAAAGTTGTAGGAAGCAGTTTCGGAAAATACGGCAATGTCTCCGGTCCATCCCATGCGTTCATCTCGCTGAGGACAGTCAGTCGGAATGTCCATAAAATTAGCTCTTGCACTCCATTTAATATTTTCCTGTAATCGATTCAATCTATTGTCGGAGCATGCAAATGTACCGATTTCTTCTATGTCGGAAGATAATACGATTCCTTCCACACTGATCTTATCTGCCGAAATACCTTGAATTCCCACATAGCGGAATCCCATATAGGTAAAAGAAGGGGAATATGTCTGTCTTCCGTCCTTGCATGTATAATCCAGGGTCGCCCTGGCTGAGCGTAAAAATCGGGTATTGAGCGATCCGTCTCTGTTTAGTACCTCTGCGTGTTTTACGATGATTTTCTGTCCTTTTGTTCCATCGATCGTCAACTCAACGATTCCGGCAAAATTCTGTTTAAAATCGAAGATCAGCTCTCCATCCTTTTCACCAATATATTCCGGCTTTAATCGTCTGATCTCCTTCACAGGAGCTCCGTAATCCGCTAAGATGTCAGGATGAATTTTTAATGTCTCTCTTCCGGCCTTTCGCCAACTGATATGTGCGTTATCAAGTGATGCATCATAAACCTCTCCATCATACCAGTCTGCCATTCGGACATTTCCATCCGAAGTAACATCCCAGCTTTCATCCGTTCCGATCACCTCCCGGCTTCCGTCTTTATATTCAATGCGGATCTCAAGCAGTAATGCCTGGCGCGGTGCGGTAATTCGATTTTTTCTGGTAAATACAAATGAACCGACTGCCCATCCGCCTGCCACAATTGCAGTGATCTCATGCGCTTTTTCAATATCAGTTGTTACATCATATACCTGATACTGAAGCTGATTCTTATAAGAAGTAAATCCCGGTGCATAATACTGATTTCCCACCTTATTCCCGTCTAAAAATAATTCATATATGCCAAGTGCTGTCGCATATATTTTTGCTGAAGCAACCGGTTTCTTCAAATAAAGTTTTTTTCGAAATGTCATTGGTACAGGAGATATCTTCTTTTCTGTAAAATGATATGCCGTATCTGTGATCCAGTTACTCTCCCATTCTCCGTCCATACGACCGGTCTCAAAGAACAGAGAGGCCTGCGCACTCTCTCCATAATTATCTATTACCGAAAGCTTTGCCTCGTATTTTGAAAAAGGCATCAGCTGTTCACCCTCATATACTATCTGAATCTGGTCGGAGATCTGCGTTTTCCAGGTTCCAACACTGAGTTCTCCGCCTGCAAGTTCGGTGCCGGTCTTATCACTCTCTAAAGAAAAAGAAAAGTACGGCTGTGTCTTGTCCGTAACACAACCATACTTTTTATTTTCACAGTTGAAATCTACAATCTGTAACATAGCCGCTACCCTTTCCTTTCGCTTACGTATACTGTCTAAATCAATTAGCTATCGTAATTATAAGACATCATTTTATTCAAAGCAGAGTCTGTCGCAAACGGTAAATTTTTAAACGTGAACCGTATTAAGTTATTTTAATGGAATCAAAATTCGCAGTTCAAACCAGCCATTATCTGCTGCCATTGTCGTCGAACCGCCATATTTTTTCACAATATTCTGAATGGAACGCACACCAAAGCCATGATAGTTTTTATCTTTCTTGGTAGTGATCGGCAGACCGTCTTTAAACTCCGGTTTCTCATCATAACAGTTTTCCATTCGAATTCTAAGAAATCCTTTCTGTTTTGCAATTGTAAGATGAATCAGTCTGCGCTCCTTCTTCTCGATCTTAATGACGCTCTCAATTGCATTATCGATCATATTGCCGAACAGTGTACTGATATCAATGGGATCCATGAAATCCAGCTCTTTTCCATCCGCAACCGCTGTCAGTTCGATCCAGTTATTCTGGCAATAAAGCGTCTTTCCGGTAAGAATTGTATCCAATATCTGATTTCCGGTCTTATTCTGGGCCTCATATGCTTTAATATCCTGTTCCATTTGCTCTAAATAAGCGATACTTTTCCCGCTCCCGTATTCATTCTTGAGAATGGAGATCTGGTATTTTAAATCATGATATTTCTGATTTACAGCATTCACACTCTGCTCCAGCATCTCGTAATTATGGGTCTGCATCTCAAGAATATCCTGCAGACGCTCTACCTCAAATCTGGAATTCATCTGTCCAAGCTGTACGTGAAATGCATATAAGATCGCTACACCTCCCAGATCCATAAGTGTGCGCCCCAGGAACAGCTGTGAAAGAAGCAGCTGTTTATGATTTCCCGCTTCAAAGATGTAACTCAGATTACTTACCGAATAGCTTGCAAGTGTAATCGCTGCTGTTGAGAGCAGTTCCTTTGCACTGACTCTGATCCTTTCATTTACACCTCGATTGCCTTTTTCAAGTAAAAACATGATAAATGCAAGCAGACAATCCCCCGCCGCCGTTACAGGTATGACCGCTAACCATCTTAAGGGCATGATCTGCCATGAAACAAGATAATAACAAAGCATCCATGTGGTCGAACTCAGTAATTCGCCCATAATAAATATTCTTGCCGCAAAATACAATGCCGTCAGAAAATCAAATTTTGTTATGATCCAGATATTTAACCAGATCAACATGATAAAAAAGGTCATCAGCGGTGCAAAGAGCAAGCGCGTCACCCCATGAGTTATTGTCATGATCACAAATAAAATCACACCAAAACCTGATGTGATCAGCACGCTTTTCACTTTGTCAAATTTGAGCGGACAGTTCAGCAGTACTGCAATACTGCACAGACAATATGTGAATGCATAGAAACCTCCGGGAGTATTCGCCCAATCGATCTGCATCATTTGCTCACCTCATTCATGAAATTATTAAGTGCATCCATCAGCTCTTTTTTTCTGCCTCTGCTCACCTGAGTACCTCTACTGTTGTGATCCTTGTCTTCTCCGGCACGATATGATCAGCGGGAATCAGATTCAACCATACCGGGCGATAAATTCCTGTACCGCTGTACCATCTGCTGTTTGGCTGATCATGGTTGATCACCTCTACCCTGATAATATTTGATCGTCCGAATATCAGCTGCTCTGTCAGATCTACAGAAAAACCACTGTATCCATATTCCTGATATCCGATCTTTTGATTATTCAGATAAACAGCAGCCTTTCTATATACGCCTTCAAATTCCAGCAAAACCCGCTGCTCCTGCCATTCTTCCGGTGCAAAAAATTCTTTTTCATAAGTGTAATCCCGTGCCGCATACCAGCCAAGATTAACCCCGGATGGACTGTTTTCCGCCTTCGGATCAAGCTGCATCGCATCATGCGGGATTTCGACATTCCAAACCTTATCTCTATCTCCCGTCACATAGCATTTCCAATTCTTTGCAAACGAAATTTTCTTCATAACGTTTTACCTTCTTTTTCTACAAAATGATTTTGTACATTCTTCTGTTATATTTGCTCATAATCTCTGAACTGCCCTGGCATAATCAAAAGTTCTTTCTTTACATTTTACAGTTTTTCAACAAGGAGTGCACGAATTGCCCTGACGATCTGCAGAGGATCATTTTCCTTCCTGACGAAATCTGCTTTATGAAAAACCGGTACAGCATAAATATCTTATCTCAAAACAAAAAAATCCCGGGAAACGTTGGTTTCCCGGGATTTTGTAATCTCTTGATGTAAGAGATGATTATCTCTTTGAGAACTGAGGTGCGCGACGAGCAGCTTTGAGACCGTATTTCTTTCTCTCAACACGGGAAAAACCTAGTAATTACGGGCTTT
>JAUNAE010000216.1 GCA_030527765.1 Eubacteriales bacterium | reverse complement strand
GGTAATCAGCCAATCCTCTCTTGCATTTGAAAGCTTCTTTTTTTCACCAAAAACATTTGTCGTCTTTTTCTGAGCAACATGTCCGATATACACGATGTTCTTTAGAATCTGACAAATCACGCTGGAATCCCACAAAAACCTATCTCCCTTTGGTTTTCTGCTAGTCTCGCCCCGTTCTACTTTAAATTCAATCGGTGTCTTCACATGTGTCTCGTTGAACAATCTCGCTATTGCTACCGATGTGTAACCTTCCAAGGTCAGAGAGAAAATACGTCGAACAATCTCCGCCTCATCCTCTTGTATCAAAAGTTTATGTCTGTCTTTGGGATCTTTCTTATAACCAAATGGACAATTAGCACTCACATACTTCCCATCTTCCTTAAGCGAAGCCAAAGTAGCACGCACATTCTTGGACAAATCCTTGCTATATAAATCATAAAGCAAGTTTTTAAATTCCACATCCACATCCGCAATTCCACCCTGATAGTTCACACTGTCATAGTGATCATTCACAGAGATAAAACGCACTCTCAAAAAAGGAAAAATCTGCTCTAGGTAGGTTCCGAGTTCGATATAATCTCTTGCAAAACGTGAGAAATCCTTTACCACAATACATTGAATCTCTGATTCTCGCACTGCTGATAAAAGCCGCTTTACGGCAGGTCTCTCAAAATTGGTTCCGGAATATCCATCGTCACAAAACTCTAACAATTCATAGTCCGAAAAATTTTCTGCAACATAATGTCTTAGCAAGTTTCTCTGCATCGTGATACTGTTGCTTTCATCCCCGTCATTGTCGTCCTCTTTCGATAGTCTGATATACATCGCAATCTGGTATTTCTTCATTTAAACCACCTCCTGTCCTGTTGGCAGAACATCTCTGCGTTTAAACTTAAAAATCACCTTTAAACGATGATCCGGAAATACCTCGATACGATGTATCAGTGTTTGAATTACCTCTAAAGTCAATTCGTCCTTTCCCTTACCCTTGATTAAAGCTCTCAAAAACTGTTCTTTTTTTGTCGTTTCGTAATCCAGAGTCCGAAGCCTTCCACTTATTTCCTCTCGTTTCGTCTGATACACCGTAGTCATTTTCTTATTGTCTTCCTGACATTTTTGAAATTCCTCTGACTCCAGTTCTCCCATACGATAGCGAAGATACTGCTCGCTTCCGCCTTCTCTCACTTGCTCTATCTTCTTCTCTACTTCCAGCAAGTCCGCTTCCAATTCCTCTTTTTCTTTTGCTGCTTCCAAGCGTACCTGCACAATTAAATCCTTTTGACGCATTGCTGACAATGCAAACTCCTGTCGGATTGCTTCTTTCACAATATCGTTTAATGCGTGAAGCGTAATGCTCTTTGTAATACACTTTTCTTCATCAATACGTGCAATCTTCTTGCAATTATAACTGTAGGTTCTTACCTTGTCCTTAGAGGAAAGGGTTTTGATTGCGGAAATCCTGTGCATTCTGGCACCACAATCGCCACAGTACAAAATGTCTTTATAAATGTCTTCCTTAATTGGAACCGGTTTGTAATCCTTCTTATTACGATAGACCTCATTTTTTCTAAACTTTGCTGCCACTCCAAAGAATATATCCTCACTGATAATGGCTTCGTGTGTATTCTCCTTCACTGACCAATCTTCGGAATCTATATCGTGCCTATCACGCATCATATAATCTTTTCCACAAGTTCTGCCCTGTACCAAATGTCCTATATATGCCGGATTCGTTAATATCAGTTTTATCGTAGTTTGTGACCATTCGAGCAATGTATCTCCCTCTGGGCAATAAATATTTCCGGTTCTTTGGTACTCTGTCGGTCTGTTAATGCGTTTATCATAAAGCCATCTTGCAATCTCTTTCATATTGCTTCCATTGTAATACATCTCAAACATTTGTCTTACAATATCCGAAGTCGTTTCCTCAACAAGCAAGCATTTCTTCTTGCCTACCCATTCTGCCCGATAACCATATGGGCCTACACCACCTGTAAAACTTCCGCTTGCCCATTTCTCCAAACGACTTGCCTTTACCTTTACTGCAATATCTCTCGCATACATTTCGTTGGATAGATTCTTTAGATTGACACCAAACATTTCATTCTGACCGGAAATATTCATACTATCAAAGTTATCCGTCACCGCAATAAATCGCACTCCCATAAAAGGAAAGATTTTTTCAATATAGTTTCCGGCTTCAATATGATTTCTCCCAAAACGTGACAAATCCTTTACAACGATGCAATCTATCTTTCGCATTCGGACATCCTGCATCATCTGTTCAAAGCCTTCTCTTTCAAAGGTTGTTCCGGTCTTCCCAAGATCGGAATAACAACGATACAACACCATATCCGATTGCTTCTGCACAAACTTTTTTGCAATCTCTATCTGCGTGTCAATGGATTCATTTTTTCTTTCGTTGCTGTCCACTGACAATCTTGCATAAATTCCTACTGAATATACCTTCTGCGGTGCCTTTCCTACTATATCGTTTACACTTCTACTTTTCTTTTTCGAGGTTCTAGCCATTTATACCGCCTCCTCTCGAATCTGCTTGGATTCTACATAATCGGCAAGCATGATTGCTTTTGAAAACAATTCCTTATAGCGAAGTTCTACATATACCCTCTTATCCTCATAGACGAGAATCCGTCTTACAAAGGTAATCAATGTAGATCGGTCTAACTCCGTAACCTGCATAAGCATCTTCATACGTTCTAGATTCTTACCAGCCATTAAGCCCGATTGAAAGAGTTTCTTTACCGTATCTTCCTGTCCCTCAATCGCCTTTTGTAATTCTTGATATCGTTTTTCATAGATTTCTCGGAAATTCTTGAAGTCACTCTCTGTAATAATGTCATTCTTCAAATCTTCATATAAGCCTGCTCGAAGCTTTAAATATTTATCTTGTTCTTGGTGGAGCTTTGTAATTTCATGGTCAAATGCCACCACTTCCTCAAACTGAATCTCCACCTGCTCGATAGATTGAAGCACCTTATTTCTATCTAAAAATAGTGCTATCTGTTGCTGAAGTGCTGATAAAATCAGATGATTCAAATCCGCTTCTGAAATACTATGCCGACTGCACTCCCCTCCGTTGTTCCTTGTAGAGCAGATAAAAGAAACTGTTTCTGCCCCCTTATATCTATTCACTCTGCGAGTCATCGGCTCCATACAATCTCCGCAAAATAATAGTCCTGAAAACATATGGGCCTTCTTTGTCCCGCTGCCTGCACGTGTATCTATCTTTAGAAGTTCCTGCACAATATAAAAATCTTCCTCTGATACGATTGCTTCATGGCGATATTTTACCCGAACCCATTCTTCCTCTGGCTTCAGTACACATTTGTTTACCTTATAATTTACTTTTTCAGCTCTACCTTGTACTACCGTTCCGATATAAGTCTCATTCGTCAGAATACGTTTTACCGCAACTGCCGACCAACGACTTTTTGAATTGGTTGCAAATGTGGTATGCAGCTTACTCCCCTGCACCTTCTTATATTCCATTGGAGAAAGAATTCCCGACTCATCCAGTTTTTCTGCAATTGCAAGATTGCTGTATCCATCTATCTTCCACGCAAAAACTTTACGAACAACACCTGCAGCGTATTCATCCGGCACTAAAACATTTCGATTCTCACTGCTCTTTTTATAACCATAGGTGCAAAAAGCACCAATATATTTTCCTTCCTCACGTTTCTCCTGTTGATGGCTTCTGACCTTTGTTGAAATATCTCGGCAATAGAACTCGTTCATAAAGTTCTTTACCGGAACTACCATCATTTTCTCATTAAAGTCCGCTGTCAATGAATCGAAATGGTCTGTCAACGCAATAAAACGCACAGAAAAAGCCGGGAAGGTCTTCTGTATTAACCGCCCGGCTTCTATATAATCTCGTCCTAATCTCGACAAATCTTTTACAATTACGCAATCAATCTTACCAGCCTCAATATCCCGCATCATACGTTTAAACTCCGGTCTGTCAAAATTGGCTCCCGACCATCCATCGTCCACATAGATATCGTAAATCTCCATATCATCCTGTTTTCTGATATAGGAGCGAATCATATCTCGCTGAGAACTGATACTGTTGCTCTCTAATTTTCCACCATCCAAGTCCTCGTCATCACGACTCAGGCGAAGATAGATGGCTACATTATAAAATTGTTTTGCCTTCATTTTTGTGTTCCTCCTGATTAAACTCGCCAGCAAAACCCGTCCTACGGGGTATTGTTACCTATAATCAGGACTCCCACTGAAATAATCCTGTTGATAGATTAACATGATTCTCACGACTTGTAAAGGTGTTCCTAAATTAAAATTTGAGTCTTTCGTTTTGCCAAAAGTAGCATACGATCATCTATCAACTCCTGTGTATCCTCCCAAAATCCCACCTGTAAAATATAATCGCCCACGTTCTGTGCATAAGGATTCTTGGTCTGCTCCATAAAGGAAATGATTCTGCTTTCTACACTCTTTGCCGGATCAATGACAATATCCCCAATCGACACTAAATCTTCTCTTTTCAGTTCACGTATGTCCATATTCTGCAAACATTTTAACTCCTCTATCGTTAAACCCATACAAAGTCTCTCTATCTCTGCTCCTTCTATCTATATGCGAGGCTCCCTTTGTCCTATGCGAAAACAAAACTACTCCACTTCCAATATAATAGGAAAGACTGTCGATACCTGCCCCTCCACCGCATATTGTATCTCAATAGTACACTCGTGTCTGCCCTCCGGCAGCTTTCGATTCAGCTCAATACTGTTCATCTCATAACCGGGAGCAATCTTCTTTGACTTATATAAACTCTCCCCTTTCTCGTCAAATATCTCAAACACGATGGAATCATGGTTATTCTCGATATTCTTAATATTAAAATGGGTACTTTTCTTTCCGTCAAAACGAGCCTTGGTGGAAAAGTTGACGTGCATCATTCCTTCCTCTACCAACGTATTGATCTGCTCCTGCTTCAACTCATCCTCAATCTCCGTGATTGCATTCATTGTTTCTTCAAACTCGGTAGCAAACTCCATAAGTTCTTCGCCCTTCTTCTGTGCGTGACGTTCGATAGAGCAGCTTACTATCCAAGAAATCAAAAGAAAAATGATAACCCCCAAGATAATCCAGTTCATTAACTTTTTATCTTTCTCCTGCTGATTCGGAGATTTCTGCGTAGGTTTATTTTGCCCTGTCATATCCGATTCCTCCCGTTACTTCTAAATAAACTCAAAGTTTAAGGTTAATTCGACTGCAACCGCTTCTTCAACTGCTTTGGTAAAGGCACCACGCTCAATTTCAAAATTAATTGTTTCACTCTCTCCAGCCTCAATTGGAATCCCCTCATTATCATAAAGCAATGTCAAATTGGTTACCGTATTCCCATATAACATTTCCATTTTCCCCGGAATACCCATATAAAACTTCATTTTCTTAGAGTCTTTTCCTACATCCTTCATTTCATCAAGCTCACTTAACAGCTTCCATCCTGTAGTCATGGTGCTACCTGTAACTGAAGACAATTTGATGCTTGCATACTCGCTGTTGTTCGTAATCGTCCAGTTTGTCGGATATGTGTTTGTTCCGTCCGCATTGAAAATAATCGGGATGGTGGATGGAATCGTAACCGCCGCATTAACATCCGTTTCCTCAATCGTAACCATTACATTTGCACTTGCTGCATCTGCCGAGATTGTCGCTCCCACTAACATCGTTACCGATAATACCATTACCAATAATGCTCTAGCCTTTTTTGTCACCTTTTTCATATGCTTTCCCTTCTTTCTTCATTATTCCTTGATTGATTTCTTCAAATACAATTTTTCTTGCCATTGGCAAGAGATCAAACTGAGCAATAAGTGCTCTGTCTATCTGCTCTCGAATCCGAGAGCTCTCCGGTATAAAACCACGTTTGTCTTGAATATGCCGTTTCGGAATGGTCTGTATATTCTCCGGCATAAAGTGAGAGTATTTTTTGATACAATCTCCTCTCGCGTCTTCCGGTCTGATTAGCACATGAACCGGAATGTTTTTCAGTTTCGTACTAAGTGGCACCAATGAGACTTGCGGAGCTCCGCCGTGATTGCTTGCATCACAGGAAACTATGACTGCGGGACGTTTCCCTCCTTCCACGCCATTTGGATTGCAGCCGAAGTCTGCAAACACCACATCAAACTTATTGTACGATTCATACTGTGTTTTACTCACATGCTTTCTCCCCTCCTTTCTTCGATGTAGCAAAACTAAATAATGTATGCTGCCTCTTTGGCAGCCTCCCCCAACCGGGTAACATACATTTGGATGACATCCATCACTGAGCTTCCGTCACGCCCAACCAAACGGAATTTACAGGTCGCCACTCCCGAAAAATGCGTTACGCTGAAATTCCGGTGCTGTTCTATCTCATTATCTCCGACTGTCACATCGGTAGGCACAAACCTCTGCTATGAACCTTCACAGGCACAATG
>JAUNAE010000215.1 GCA_030527765.1 Eubacteriales bacterium | reverse complement strand
ACGTACATCTCTTTTCCTCCTGAATTCGAAATCTTGTTGTCTGGTTTCAAATCCAAGTGCGGAGGTGCACGTGCCTTACTGATATGTCTGATCAACCTTATGATTTCCTTCCTCATCACCAGATCCGAGGGCGGACCTGTGGCTTTGGCTGGAAATCAAAGATTTTCAGGCATAAAAAAAGCCCCATCAGGTTTAATTCCTAATGGAGCTTCAGTCGTTCTTTTCTTTCCAACAATAGTATTATGTCAGCCAGTGAACGTACTAAAAAAATATGAAGTTGTCCTGCTGTTCTTCTACTTCCAGCATAATCATTGTATCAGCCGGAAGTATCACGGGTATCTCAAATGCAGGTCGAAAAGTATCATATGGCCGTCTGATAGTATCAAGTTTGTGAGACTGCCCAATTCGTCAAAAAAAGACAGCCTGCAATTACTCACAAGCTGTCGCCTATCTGGAATTATAAAGCATTAACCCAGTATCTTATGAAATTCATCGTAGTTTCTCTGATCTCTTGGAGAGCAATACACTGCAAATTCGATCTTATCAAATACTTTCGGGAATTCCTCCAGTGCAACTTTATATGCTCTGGCCACCACTGAAGGATCGTTCTGGAATGCTCCGCAGCCAAATGCCCCAAGCACCAGAATATCAGCACCTTTGCTGGCTGCTACGGTAAGCATATGAATCGCACGTTTCACATGATAGCCAAAAAGTTCCGCATTATTCATAAAGGAACCATTGCCCACGATTGCAGCATACATATTAGACTTGGTGCGAAGATCTGGTGCAGCAATAGTAATTACATCTACTTTTACCCAATCTTCCTGAACCATGCGTTTAGGATGATCATCATCGGTCTTACAGATTACAACACCCTCCGTGTAGATCAAAGAGTCAGAAGCTTTTGACGTATTCAGATCATGATGGTGTTTATAATAGGAATCCCTCAGGCTTCTTCTGTAAAGCAATGGATACAAAGTGGAACAACGACATAAACACTCTTCCTGAGCACTTGCGCCTCTGGTAACCCCACCTCCTGCATGAAATGCATTGGCAAAATTCATGACCGCAATCTTTTTACCAGGGTTTTCTCTGGCCAATCTCATAGCTGCCTGATAGGAACGATCTCTTGTTACAGCAATCAGTTCTTCCCTGACCGCTTTCACATCAAATTGAGGATAATCATCCTCATAATATACTTTCGTATTCTTCTTCGCTTCCACAACAGACGCAGAGAGTATCGAATCTGCACTGATCCATGCCAGTGTATCCTCGAAGATCTCAACACGCTCCTCCCTTGTGGAATATCTGTTTTTATTGTTAATCATCTCACCTCACCTGCTTTCTTTATACTGGTTCTATTATAAAGCAATTCTTACCGCGATTGGTCTCTCTGCAGGCGACCGTTACAAACATCTGTAACTGTTTGGCATATGCTTGAATTCGATAATACATCGATCCATACTCTGGTTGATATTTTCGGTTGCCGCAGATGATCTGATCTATCGAAACCTTGAACAGTTCACTCAGCGCATAGATATTATCCAGAGTCGGAAGACTTCTGCCGTTCAGCCAGTGATATACGGCCTGCTGTGTGGAAAATCCCATGTAATTCTGCACATCAATCACAGTCAGACCAAGGTTATTCATGAGGTGACGGATCTGCTTTCCGGTTCTTATTTTATCAATTGTCGGAAAATGCTTCTCCATGCCACTTCTCCTTCTTCTCTGTTGCCCTGTCGATAGTCATGCGATGAATGCTGGTGATATCAGAGAGAATTCCATCCTTAATCAACTTTTCCAGGCTGACCGGTGTGTAATCACAGACGTTCGCAGCCAGGTTCAGATGCTTGCAGCCTTCCTTATAGGATTCAATACCACTGTGATCGTGCCCGTGGATATTCAGACACCAAGACAAACCGTAAACCGGTTCATGAGAGAGAAGGATTTTTTCCGCGATAAACAATGGTCCATCGTAGATTTCATCAAACAATCCCTTATAATCTTTTTTCTTATCATGATTGCCAAGCAGTAAGATCTTCTTCCTTGCCCTGATCACCTTCACATAAGAAGGATCACCCACATCACCAAGGCATACAAACGTGTCATTTTTCATGACTAGGGCATTGATCCTGCCCACCTGTTCCTCCTGTTCAATCCAGCCGGGGTTCATCAGTTTACAATCAGAATCCCCAAAGTGAGGATCCGACAAAATATATACGGAACCAGTTTCCGACCAATGCCGGAATGGTTCATATAATGTCAAAATCAAACAATCATCTCCTATTCAAATTGGCGGGGCGGAGCCTCTCACTCCTGCACCATGCCTGCGTGGGTTTCAGCTTCATCTTTTTAACGTGCTGGCAAATCGCACTTGTCCCACCGTTCGGGCACGTATTATTGTCTTCAACGTGTTTATCTTTCACCACCCGCCATAATTACATCATGCATTTGAAGTCAGATAGTCATACAGATCTTCTGCCGAGGCAATACGAATTTCACGATCATTATCAGTAATGGTAGTGAAGTCAGTCCTTCTGCCGAACTCCATTTCATATACAAAATAATCGATTAATTCCCCTGTATCGTCAAGGATTGTCTGTAATAATTCAACCACCAGATCATCATGGCAAATCGCAAAACCTGCACCATCCATAAAATCTGTATCGAACCTGCTTCTGTATGAGGAAATCAGTTTGTCATGTTCATCAGAAAAATCCTTGGCTGCCTTCAAAGTATCAAGAATCTCCACAAATCTCTCTTTCGAAAGTTTGCAGGATGGCGCCGGATTCATTCTTACTACCTGCTCAACCTTGTCAAAGTAAGTAACCGTCATTGTCTGATCTTCCAGCTCAAACGTATTCTTCCTGCAGGTAAAGGAGATTTTCTTTCCGGAATGATTGATGATATAGAAATAATCCGGGTACAAGCTTGGCAGATTTACCGTATCATCTACCGTACCTCCGTAATGGATGATTTCAAATTCTTCGTCTCCATATCTATAATGTCTGCGATCAAAGGCTGTAACGAACTTGACATAATCGGATTTCGTAATCAGCTTCCTCTCTTTATACTTCTCGATGATCTCCGCACCATTGGAGTAAGAGTGCATATCGCCATTGAATTCTGTTGATACGCAAAATCCTCCGTCTCTTCCAATAAAAACAATAATTCCTCTCGTCATCCCCTATCACTCCTTCAGCAAGTAGTCATTGTTCAAAACTTTCATAGACAGCGGTCCTTCAATCGTTCTGGAGTAAACAGGCTCAACCGGTCTGATAACAATTCCCTCCTTGTTCATACCGGAAGCATACTTACCCTTGGCTCTTTCAAGCAATTCCTCCACAGAATCATAAGGGAATACTTCCCCCAGTTCTTCAACGGGCACCATCTTAAGTCCAAGTTTTTTGCAGAGTTCTTTCATCTGAGGAAGTGGATATCTGCGTCCGGTTTCCATATTGATCACGGTGAAGACATACCATTCCGGTTTCACAAGCTTCAACCTGTTTTTCTGAATACCGGCACCGCAGAACTCACCCTGAATTGCCACATCCGGAATATTATTCTCTCTTAAGTTCTCTTCAATCTTATGCTCATGCGCATATTTCCACATAGCGCACTTATCGTTATCTTCATATTCATAGTTTCTTCCGCAGACGCCAAACTTACCATCTTTCCAGTACATGGTCACGCTGGTTCCATCCATCTTGGTACTGATATAGTAAGCCGGAACTGCCTTAAATTCTGTGATCAGCTCCGGGTAAGACTGTACTCTGAGCTCATCTGTCTTGGTGATACCATAAGGGAACTCTCCGATAACTGTACCGCTGCTGGTAACTCTTTCCTCAATTTCCCATTTGCGAACGCCAAGCAATTCTGTCACATCCGTTCCCAGTTCATATTCACCTTTCGGAAGAATAGACAACGGCTGTACCAATCCCTGCGAAATCTGTCCTCTGAACTTTAATGTCTTTAATCTGAATCCTTCTCCCAGGATCTCAGACTTCTTATAACTGCTGCTTCTTAAAAACTCAAATCTATCACATACCGGCAGGAAGGAATCCACTTCGAAGTAAACACAGTGATCTCCCACCTGAAACTGTCCCTTGTTGGCAACACACTGCCATCCCAGAACATGGACACACTCAATTCTATCTGCACCTTCAATCGGTGTAATGTGATGCACATACTGCACCGATGCTAATTTTCTTTTCTCCAATACTTTCACCTTCCTCTTTACGCAATCCGGATAATCTGCTCCCAGAGCAGGATCTCCTCTGCATTCACATTGCGGTTATCATGATAATGTCCGAAGAACCACTTCTTGAACTTACACTTCTGACGGATTTCTTCCAGGTACTCATTCAGATAATCTTTAGAATAAAGTCCATGACCAAGAAGCGCCTGTGTGCTCACAGAACAACAATGAGTCACTATAAAATCAACCTCATTGTTATGCTTCTCCAGGTTTTCCAGTCCTTCGGCCATTTCCTCCTGGGATGGCAGTTCCTGCTTCCACCAACTCCAGTGATTGATTCGAAACGGTAGATACCCCTTGCTCAGAACTGCATACTTTCGTTCAAAATCCGGATCATCCGGTTCCAACACGCCGCCCTGAATATCATGGCTGCTGGCTCCGCCGAAACTAAAAATCTTCTTTCCTTCAATTTCAAAGACCTGCCCTCGCATAAGATGGAGAACGGAATCCCTGATCTTATGAACCTTGCCGGCATGCCATTCCTCAACAGGATACTGATACAAGCGGTCAAAGTTCTCGTGATTACCACAAACAAAAAGCGTGGTAAACGGTCTTGAATCAAGCCAGTCTAAAACCATGGTCTCTTCTTTGCTTTCCTCATCTCTGTGCCACACACCACCAAAGTCACCGCAGATAATCACGTAATCTTCTTTTGTCATTTCCTTCTGCTCAGGGAAAATGCTCGGATTAAACCGCTCAAAATTTCCATGGCAGTCACCGGTAATATAAATCATCAGCACTTCCTCCTCTTCAAAAGATAATTGTATTTATGGTAGCAAACGCAGAATCGTTTGTCATTCTACACGTAGTATAGTGACGGACGTTCAGGGAAGCTCCATTCGCAGGAAGCCTCCTTACTCTCGTCAGCTCGATACGCCAGGATGTCCCAACTGGTAATCTTGTTGCGATCCATAAATCTTCTAAAAGAGTCGTCAGTTCTGAATGCTTCCAAAAGCATCTCTTCATCATAAAGCTTATGATTTGCAATGCACTTATAATCGACTCTCTCTCCGTTTTTCTTCCAGAACTTCTCAAATCCCTGACCACTTCCATGAAGGTAGCGATATACGATCTTGATGCTGGACATGTTATTGTTGAAGGAGTATTTCAGCCGGGATGCAATTCCATCCTGAATTCTCTGTTCTCTTGCCAATTCCTGTCTGTATGTCAATGTTCTCACGCTCCTTTACTCTTCATCCATGGAAAAGGATGGTTTATATCTCTTACTTCTGGACTGCGGCACCACAATATCGAAGAAGTAGTATCCCAGATAACGAAGCGCCTCCTTCTTCTTGCGGTAAAATGTAGCTCTGCTCATTCCCAGTTCCAGCATTACATCCGTATCGCTATGTTTTCTGGATCTGCAAAAACAGGTGTAGATAATCTCGTAATACTCTTCACCGCACTTCGGGGTGAAATATTTCAAAAGCGTCATTGCCCTGTGCACCATATCGCAAAGGCCATAGATCAGCATCAGATTGTTCATCTCTCTTCTCAGATGACCGATATCCATGCGATAATCATAGGCATCCATATACTGAAGGGCATACGCCATATTTTCATTAATCATTTCCTGACATTCCTGTTCCAGTTCTTCCAGGACCATCTGGTTCTCTGCAATCAATCCCTGATAATCATTCATCAGGTCTCTGATTTTGGTATAGTACAGATCCATTCTGGCTTCGGTATGCCTCGCAGCATTTATCGTAATCTCTTTAAAAGATTTAATTGCATAATCTCTTTCAGTCATTAATCAAAATCTCCTTTGTGGTTTTGGATCATCCTGTCAGATGTCCCAACTACTTTCCCGCGATTTTGACGGGAAGCAAATAAGATAAAATATAAGCTTCTTCAGGTCAGGCAGACATCATGAGGAAGGAAAGTGTGGGATACCTTCCCCAGCTGAGCTGATGCCCTCGCCTTATGATCAACCCGCAGCTTGCAAAAGGGAAAAGGTCAGCTCCCTGCGGATATTATGTTCGCTATTATTATTAAAATCTCTCCTCATTCACGCGCTCTTACGCTCCATGAACCATTTATCAAATTCAAAATATAAGTGGCATTCCTTACCGGATACCACTACCGTGTACATGATGCCGGTACCACCCGCTTTACGGCTGGCGCATCTTTCTTTTCCTTTTACTTTGTCGATATCATATTTCTTGCCGTCTTCCCAGACAAAAGCCATCGGCATCATGACTCCGTCCTTATCAAATCTGGCAACCACTTCAACATAAA
>JAUNAE010000009.1 GCA_030527765.1 Eubacteriales bacterium | reverse complement strand
ATGTGAGAAACCTTATCGAGTAAGCTTTGCCTCGATAGATGTATTATGAAGCTACTGAACTGATTAGCCTGTTGGCGGGCGAATCACGGAGGGAATGACCAAAACACCGACTGTGATGGAAGAAGCCCAGGGGATAGGTTTTCGGACGCGGGTTCAATTCCCGCCAGGTCCATCCGGATGTCTTTTGTAAGGATATCACAAGGACAGACAACAGAAATCTTGTATGTGCTGCATGCAAGTAAAAGCTTGGAAAATTTTTATTTTCCGGGCTTTTTTTATGCCCCGCAATATGAAAATGAATTTCATTTTCATATTGACTTTTCCGGTTTTTCCGTTTAATATGAAAACGGTTTTCAAATTGTATGTTTTACTTTATAAGGATAGATCTATGACGACAATGATTAAATCCCAATACAAAACAAAACAGCGGGAAGAGCTCGTCGCTTTTCTCCAGTCGGTTCCGGGCCATCATTTCACAGTACAGGATGTCTGTGAACATTTTCGTTCTATTGAACAGCCCATCGGAACTACCACCGTGTATCGCCATCTGGAACGCATGGTAAGTGAAGGTCTGGTCAGCAAATACACCATTGCCGGCAACAATTCTGCCTGCTTTGAATATACCGGTAATCAGTCTGCAAGCACTGCCCCATCCTGCTTTCACTGCAAATGTGAACAATGCGGCAAGCTGATTCATATGCACTGCGATGAACTTGCGGCAATCTCCGGACATTTGATGGAACACCATTCTTTTCTCTTAGATCCGAAAAGAACCGTTTTTTATGGCGTATGCGAAGAATGCCGCCAGGCAGAAACAACTTCTCAGGAGGATTCTTAAATATGAAGAAAAAAATGAATGCAGCCCGGATTGCAAGTGCATCCCTTCTTTCATGCACCCTGTTGTCCGGTGCTATGGCATTTGCCCTTTCCTCTTCCCCTGCCCCTGTGCAGGCATCTGAGGATTCGGACTCTTTAAAAATCGTAGCGGAAATTTTTCCGGCTTATGACTGGACTTCGGAACTGCTCTCGAATTCAAATATGGATGCGAGCCTAACCCTTCTTCTTAACAAGGGTGTCGATCTTCACAGCTATCAGCCGACGGCAGATGACATCATGACCATCGCCGACAGTGATGTTCTGATCTATGTGGGCGGCGAGACCGACGGCTGGATTGAGGATGCCTTAAAGGAAGCCGAAAATCCCAATCGTCAGGTTGTTAATCTCATGGAACTGCTTGGAGATTCTCTGAAGGAAGAGGAAACCGTAGAAGGTATGGCTCATGAACGCGGAGAAGAAAACGAGGATCATGGGGAAATCGAGTACGATGAACATGTCTGGCTTTCCCTTCGAAATGCAGAAATTCTCTGTAATGGCATTACCGAAGCTCTTAAAACTGCCGATCCTGACAATGCCGCTCTTTATGACGAGAACAATGCCGCTTATCAGGAAAAGCTCACCGCTCTGGATCAGAAGTATCTCACTGCCGTAGAGGAAGCGCCTTTTGACACAATACTTTTTGGCGATCGTTTTCCATTTCGTTACCTTACAGACGACTACAATCTTACCTACTATGCTGCCTTTGCCGGATGTTCCGCAGAATCAGAGGCCAGCTTTGAGACGATTGCATTTCTCGCAAACAAAATTAACGAATTGTCTCTCCCGGGAATTCTTACCATCGAAGGGCAGGATCATCGTGTGGCAGAGACCATTGCAGCAAATACAAAAACTCCGGATATGCCTGTCCTTGTAATGAATTCCATGCAGGCAACCACCGGAGCCGATGCCGAAAACGGAGTTTCCTATCTTTCCATTATGGAAAGCAATCTGGAAATTCTGAAGCAGGCACTGAATCCTCGCTGAGGATAGAACGGAGATTTTATGGCACAATTAACTTGTAAAGATGTTTCTCTTGGATATGACGGATCTGCCATTATCGAGCACTTAAGTTTCACCGTCAATGCCGGAGACTATCTGTGTATTGTCGGTGAAAACGGATCCGGCAAATCCACTCTTATGAAAACAATTCTCGGGCTTCAGGCTCCTCTCTCCGGAGAAATTCTGGAGGGTGACGGTCTCTCCCGTAGAGAAATCGGCTATTTGCCCCAGCAGACCATCGTACAGAGAGATTTTCCTGCATCTGTACGGGAAATTGTTCTTTCCGGCTGTCAGGGCAGAATGGGCTTTCGTCCTTTTTACACAAGAGCAGAAAAAACTCTTGCTGAGGAATCCATGAAAAAAATGCAGATCACCGAATTTTCCGATCGATGCTATCGAGAGCTTTCCGGAGGACAGCAGCAGCGTGTTCTTCTTGCCCGTGCTCTCTGTGCAACCCGCAAAGTTCTCCTTCTGGATGAACCGGTTTCCGGTCTGGATCCTATGGTGACTGCAGAAATGTACCGTCTGATCCAGGAACTGAACCAGGAAGGAATTACTATTATTATGATTTCCCATGACATTGATGCCGCTGTGAAATACGCTTCTCATATTCTCCACATTGACCGGAAACTCTTTTTCGGCACCAGAGAAGAATATGTGAACAGTTCCATCGGTCATCGATTTCTGGATCCGGAAGAAGGTGAGACCAAATGATCGAGAGTATGTCTGTATTTGAAAAAATCTCTTTTTATTTCCAGTATCCCTTTGTTCGATATGCTTTGATTGTCGGGGTTCTCATTTCTCTGTGCTCTTCTCTTCTCGGAGTGACACTGGTACTGAAGCGCTTTTCTTTTATCGGTGACGGATTATCCCACGTGGCTTTCGGTGCTATGGCTATTGCCACAGTTCTGAATCTCACTGATCAGATGCTCCTTGTTCTCCCGATTACGGTTCTCTGTGCAATTCTCCTTCTCCGCACGGGACGTAACACAAAGATCAAAGGAGATGCCGCCATTGCAATGATTTCCGTAGGCGCCCTTGCTCTTGGATACCTTCTGATGCATCTCTTCTCTACTTCTTCAAATTTGTCAGGGGATGTGTGCAGCACTCTTTTTGGCTCTACTTCTATTCTGACACTGACAAGCAAAGAAGTCTGGGTATGTATTATTCTGTCGATTGTGGTTGTGTGCGTTTTCCTTCTTTTCTATCACAAAATATTTGCCGTCACCTTCGACGAAAGCTTTGCTGTATCCGCCGGCACCCACGCGGAAGCATATAACCTGCTCATTGCAGTCATCACCGCAGTGATTATCGTTCTCGCAATGAATCTGGTGGGATCTCTTCTGATCTCTGCCCTGATTATTTTTCCGGCTTTGTCTGCTATGCGCGTATTCAAAAGCTTCAAATCCGTCACCATCTGCTCTGCTGTTCTTTCGGTAACCTGCTCTTTTGCAGGAATAATGATTTCGATTCTGGCGGGCACTCCCGTCGGCTCCACAATCGTTGCAGTGGATGTGGTGATGTTCACACTCTTCTCTGTTATTGGAAGAGTTTCCAGATAACCTTTTTTAGCGCAACATAAAATGCCGCCGATTCCTCTTTGTACAGGGTGAATCGACGGCATTATTTTTTACTAAATCAAGCAAGAAGCAACGTCAAACGAATATTCGTGATCCGACTGAGGTGGATTGCAATCATCATCCGATGGACTTCTACAAATTTGCAATGATCTCTTTCTTGTATTCCAGAAACTCTGTTGTCAGCTGGAAATCTTTTCTTCTCGGTTTCTTCTCCCGAATGACAATTTCCTTTGTGATTCTTCCGGGATTTCCGCTCAGCAGATAAATTCTGTCTGACAAAAGTATGGCCTCATCAATGTCATGGGTGATAAACAGCGTAGACAAGGGAAGGCGGTCCATTACATCCAGGTACCACTTGTGCATATCATTCTTTGTCAGTGTATCCAGAGCGCTGAAGGGTTCATCCAGAAGTGCCACATTTCCGGAAAACATATAAGTTCTCAAAAGGGCTGCCCTCTGTCTCATACCTCCGGACAGCTGCGCCGGATATTTTTTTTCTGTTCCTGCAAGACCGAACTCTTCAAAATGCGGTGTTACTTTTGCCCTGGCTTCTTTTTTCTTCATTCCCTGAAGCAAAAGCGGCAGTGCCACATTGTCCTGAATGGTTCGATATGGCAGAAGAAGGTCCTTCTGAAGCATGTAGCTTATTTTTCCCGGCTGACCTGTGATATCCTCCTGATCCAGAAGAACACGTCCCTCCTGAGGAATCTGCAGGCCCGCAATGATATGGAAGAGTGTCGACTTTCCACCGCCACTCGCTCCAAGGAGACTTACCAGTTCCTTGTCATGAAGTTCTATCTGAATATTCTCCAGTACTTTTTCTGTAGATTCTTTGTATGCAAAGCTTACATTCTGTACAATCAGTTCCGACATACTAATTTCATCCTAACATTTCATTTATGAAAGGTAATCGTTGGTGAATCCTGTGTTCTCCGGAATCTCATTCTCTGTAAGGCCTTTCTCATTCAGCCAGTTGTAGAATGCGTTCCATCTCTCCGGATCAATGTATCCCCACTGTTCTACTTCCGCTTTGTACTGGTCCTTCATGTATTCCTGGCTTGCCACTACAAGATCATGATCCAGCTCCGGTGCAGCTTCACAGAGAATGTCTGCTGCCTCTTCAGGATCTGCGATGGCATCCTCGTATCCCTTCGCTGTTGCGGAAAGAAAGCTCTTTGTCACTTCCGGATTTTCTTCCATCCAGTCACTGTTTCCAATAATGACCGGTGTGTAGTAATCAAATACCGGATTAATATCCTTAAAGGAGAAATAATCTGTCTCCAGTCCTGCCTTCTCACAGGCAACTCCGGCCCATCCATAGTAGATCCAGATGGCATCTACAGAGTTGCTCTCCAGGGCGGATACTTCATCGGTTACTGTACTTGGAATCAAGTCCACCTTATCAAAATCGGCGCCGTCGTCTTCCATAACCTGGCGAAGAGTTGCTTTCTCAATTTCCAGATCCCAAGTGGCATATTTCTTATTCTCCATTCCCTTCGGTCTGTCGATTCCTTCTCCTGCTCTGGAAATAATACCGGAGGTATTGTGCTGAAGAACAGCCGCTACAGCCTCTATCGGCATTGCATTGTCACCGGAAACGGCCGGCACGAGGTAATCCTGAAAAGATACACCAAACTGGGCTTTTCCGGAAGCAACCAGCATTTCTGCTCCGTCATCCGGCGGCTGGACAACTTTCACATCCAGTCCAACTTCTTCATAATATCCTTTGGAAATGGCTTCATATACTCCTGTATGATTTGTGTTTGGAGTCCAGTCCAGTACAAATGTCACCTCTGTCAGTTCCTTCTCCTCTGCCATTACAGCAATTGGAGCTGCAGTACTTCCAAGAAGCGCTGCTGCAAGTATCGTTGTCATTAATTTCTTTTTCATGTCAAATTCTCCTGTATGATTATTTCTGTTTTACCTGTTCCCATGGCATGCATTTTTTCTGAATAACATTTACCAGTTTCATAAGAAGCAGACTGAGGGCTGAGATCAAAAAAATCACGGCAAACATTTTGTCGAATGAGAATGATTTTTTCACTCGGGTCATATACACACCCAGTCCGTTGAATCCTCCCAGCCATTCAGCGACGACTGCCGTCACCATGGCATAAGATACGGAAATTCTGAGACTCGCAAAAAACTGCGGCAGCGCTCCCGGAAATTTCACATACCGAAAGATCTGCATTCTTGACGCTCCCATGGAGCGAAGCAGATTGATGGTATCCTGATCGGCCTGTCGAAATCCATCCAGCATACTGACTGCAATCGGAAAGAAGGTTGCAAGCACAATCAGCAGCACTTTTGGTGTCATCTCATAGCCGAACCACAGAACGAGAAGCGGTGCAATTGCCACCGTAGGCACGGTCTGCGTCAGAACAATCAGAGGATAAAACGCCTGATATACCGGTTCGAAATGATCCATCAGTACTGCCGCAAGAAATCCGACCACAATACCGCAGAACAGTCCGAGAAACGCTTCCATGAGAGTGACTCTGGAATGAAACATCAAAAGTGCAAAATCCTCCACAAAGGCTTTGCAAACGTCAATGGGCGAAGGAAGAAGATATTTTGAGATCCACCCCAGGCTGCAGGCCGTCTGCCATATGAGTAACAGCAGTAGAATCGCCGCAAAAGGAAGAAATTTCCCGGCAAGGCGGCTTTTCTTATGTGGATCAGTCGTCAAGATGATGTTTTGTGACTTTCTTTTCAATGGTCAGCACTTCTCCTTCCGGACGATAAGTTACCTTGATGTAAGCAGCTACAGAAGGTGCTCCTGCACGAATTGCAATGTGCTGACACTCTTTGACGATATCCATCAGCTCATCGTAATCTCCTTCAATGGCAGTCTCAAAAGGTCCTACATAATAGTTCAGACCGGTACTTTTGATGTAATCGATCACCTCATCCACGATACGGATCAGCTCCTCATCGTCTTTTGCCTCCGGTAATGTCTGAATTGCTACGCTTGCTTCCATAATATTCTCCTTTCATTAGAAAAGCCTCCCGGGATAATCCCGGAAGGCTCTGCATTCAATATAGAATCGAAAATCAATTCAATATTCTTCACAATCATTCCTACGCTGGCATTATCCAGATCAGGTTGCGGGTCAGAGAACCTCTATTCTCTATCTCAGCCGACTTGGGTCGGCACCCCGTAATTGCTGTCGATATTCAAATAAAATTATACACGGGACAGATATTCACCTGTTCTGGTATCGATTTTGAGCTTATCGCCCTGGTTAACGAACAGAGGTACCATAACCTGTGCTCCTGTCTCAACAGTTGCAGGTTTGGTTGCACCCTGTGCAGTATTTCCTGCGAATCCAGGCTCAGTCTCAATAACTTCAAGCTCTACGAACAGAGGCGGCTCGATTGCGAACACGTTTCCGTTGT
Source organism: Eubacteriales bacterium (assembly GCA_030527765.1). Next base: position 21,027 of record JAUNAE010000009.1, on the reverse strand, counting down.
GGGAGCAGATCTTAACAACTTCGTTCTCTTTAACGAATTTCATGGAATCGCCAACCTGATCTGCGGTCAGTGCAACCTGATCAAAGGTCTCATTGTTCATGAAGTTGTAGAACTCACCATCGTTGTACAGGTAAGCCATATCAACACGCTCGATACGAGCCTGCGGGAATTTCTCGGTCGGACGGAAAGACTTCTCGAGAACGGATCCTGTGATAATATTTTTGTATTTGGTTCTAACAAAAGCAGCACCTTTTCCTGGTTTTACATGCTGAAACTCGACGATCTGACAAACATTGCCGTCAATTTCAAGTGTGATACCGTTTTTGAAATCGCCTGCTGAAATCATAATATTTCCTCCTTATGTTTGGGCATTCACTACGAAACATTTTATAATAAGAGATTCTGTTTGTCAATAAAAAAGAATCCCGCATGCCGTATTCTCCGCCTGCACTCTTCCGTCAGGATTTTCTTTTTTTCAGTTCCTCTTCGATTTCTTTAATCAGGCTTTCGAAGGGCTGTTCTCCGGTAATAACTGTGATATCTGCGTATTTTGAATATATCGGATCTCTCTGTTTCAGAAGTTTCTTGATCTTATCTCCCTGGTCGCCGCCTTCAAGAAGGGGATTGTTGGTTCCATCCAGACGCTTTTGCAGAGTTGCGAGTGATCCCTTCAGATACACAACTGTTCCCAGTTTCTTAATATATTTCTGGTTCTGTTCCTGCATGGGAAGGCCAGAACCAAGGGAAATGATTTTGGTCTCCGAATCCTCTGCAAGTTCTTTGATGATCAACGTCTCCATAGCACGGTAAAAAGGCTCTCCGAATTTTTCAAAGATCTCCTTGATGCTCATGCCCATTTTTTTGATGATCATACGGTCAACATCTACAAATGGCAGATCCAGGTCCTGTGCAAGCCGTTTACCGACTCTCGTTTTGCCTGAACCCATAAATCCGATGATTGCAACATGATTCATGCTATCCCTCCTCTAAAACGTGTAACCCAGATTCTGTTTCCTGTAATTGCTTATTTTGAAATCAAGCGAATATTTACAATCCGCTCTCTTACTACTCATAGTCAATCCCCGTAAGGACTGAATCGCTGCGAATGATTATTTTCTCTCTGACAAAGGTACATAAACTGCCGGTTCCAGAACATTCTTATATGCCGGACGAATAATTTTATCCGTATTGATCAGCTCTTCCATACGGTGAGCGCTCCATCCAACGATACGGGCGATGGCAAACATCGGCGTGTAAAGTTCTAATGGAAGATCCAGCATACTGTAGACGAATCCACTGTAGAAGTCCACATTGGCACTGACACCCTTATAGATCTTTCTCTCTTCTGCGATGACCTCAGGTGCCATACGTTCCACCATACTGTACAGATTATAGTCTTTCATGCGCCCCTTCTCTTTTGCAAGTTTCTCCACAAACCCTTTCAGTACTTCTGCACGAGGGTCGGACACAGAGTAAATCGCATGTCCCATACCATAAATCAGTCCACGACGGTCGAAGGCGTCCTTCTTCAGAAGACGTTTTAAGTATTCCCGCACCTGTTCTTCATCCGTGATATCTTTCACTTCACTCTTCATATCCCGGAACATACTGACAACCTTGATGTTGGCACCGCCGTGCTTCGGTCCTTTCAGGGAGCCTAAGGCTGCGGCAATCGCAGAATACGTATCTGTTCCGGAAGAAGAAACAACGTGAGTTGTAAAGGTGGAGTTGTTACCACCACCATGCTCCATGTGAAGAATCAGTGCAAGGTCAAGGATTCTTGCTTCCAGTTCCGTATATTTCTTATCCGGACGCACCATACGAAGAAGATTTTCCGAAGTGGAAAGTCCTTTCTTCGGCCGGTGAATATAGAGACTCTTTCCTCTTCCATAGTGATTATATGCCTGATATCCGTATGCTGAAAGCATTGGAAAGACACTGATCAGATTCAGCGACTGTCTCAGTACATTCGGAAGAGAGATGTCATCCGGATTCTTGTCATAGCAGTATAATGTAAGAACACTTCGGGACAGGGCATTCATAATATCCTTGGATGGTGCTTTCATGATAACATCCCGGACAAAATTGGTGGGAAGATCTCTCTGATTCTCCAGAAGCTTCGTAAAATCCTCCAGCTGTTTTTCTGTCGGAAGTGATCCAAACAGAAGAAGGTATGCGGTTTCCTCAAAGCCAAATCGGTTATCCGCCACGAAACCTCTTGTCAGATCCTTAATGTCATATCCCCGATAGGAAAGTGATCCTGCACAAGGCACTTCCTTCCCATCTACAACCTTCACAGCCTGTACATTGGAAATTTTGGTCAGTCCTGCCAGAACTCCTTTTCCATTCAGGTCACGCAAACCTCGTTTGACATCGTATTTGCCATATAAAGACAGATCCAGCTGTCCTTTCTCCTGACAGATTGCGGAGAGATTCTCCAGTTCCGGTGTTACTTTCATATTAAAGCCATTCATTCAAGTATTACCCCTTTCAAAATCAGTTTATTTTTCGATACACATTTCCCCCTCTGTGTTCTCTAAAATTTGTACTTCTGCAACTGTTCCGTTCCTGTTTCGTAAAGCGGATATTCGCAATCCGCTTCCACTACTTATTCTTGAACAATTCCATAACTCTTTCCGTATATAATTTACTGGCGATATGTTGCCAGGAAATCTCTCAGTTTCTTCATGCACTTGTCAAGCTGACGCTCATTCGGAAGATATACAACGCGGAAATGATCCGGCTGATTCCAGTTGAAGCCTTTACCCGGTACGAGAAGGACCTGTTTTTCGTGAAGAAAATCAAGTGCAAACTGTTCATCGTTCACAATATTGAACTTCTCAACATCGATTTTCGGGAAAATATAAAAGGCTGCCTTCGGCTTTACCGCCGTAATACCCGGAATATCCGTCAATGCTTTGTATACCAGTTCTCTCTGCTGATAAATTCTTCCCCCGGGCTGAATATATTCATTCACACTCTGGTATCCACCAAGAGCGGTCTGAACGATGGACTGAGCCGGTACATTAGAACAAAGTCTCATGGAAGAAAGCATATTCAGACCTTCAATATATCCTTTTGCCTTGCTCTTCGGACCGCTGAGAACCATCCAGCCGATACGGAAGCCTGCAATCATGTGGGATTTGCTGAGTCCGGAGAAGGTGACACAGAACAAATCCGGTGCCAGAGAGGCGATGGAAGTATGCTGATATTCATCCATTACAAGGCGGTCATAAATTTCATCTGAGAAGATGATCAGCTCATGCTCTCTTGCCACCTGAACAATCTGCTCCAGTATTGCCTTTGGATAAACGGCACCTGTCGGGTTGTTCGGATTGATAATAACAATCGCTTTTGTCTTGTCAGTGATCTTGCTTCTGATATCGTCAATGTCCGGATACCATTCGGACTGCTCATCACAAAGATAATGAACAACGTTTCCTCCTGCCAGTGTTGCAGTTGCTGTCCAGAGCGGATAATCCGGCATTGGAATAAGAATCTCATCTCCGTTATTCAAAAGCGCCTGCATGCAGAGGTTAATCAGCTCGCTGACACCATTTCCTGTATAAATATCGTTGATTCCTACATTTGGAATGCCTCTCAGCTGACAATACTGCATAATTGCTTTTCTCGCAGAAAAGATTCCTTTGGAATCGGAATATCCCTGAGTTGTTCGAATGTTGCTCAGCATATCAAGAATTACTTCCTGAGGTGCGGAAAAACCAAACGGATATGGATTGCCGATATTCAGCTTCAGAATCTCCATTCCATCTTCTTCCATGCGGTGTGCCTCATCCACAACCGGGCCTCTGACATCATAAAGTACGTTATCAAGTTTTGTCGATTTTTCAAATGTTCTCATTTTCAGTTCCCTCTATCATTATGTCAAGTCAGTTATTGTCTAAATATCATCTCACATTTCTTTTTTTTTCGCAAGCATGTCTGTAACATTTCATATAATCTAAAAGTTTTCACCAAATTCAGAACATTTTTTTCAAAAAAATTATGTTGAAACTCTTTCCTTTTGTAACACTTTAGTGTATAATAACGTCCGTAAATTTTTACTTTCATATAACGAGGAGGAACTACAATGTCTTATACAGAAGAGGTATATGAGAGAGTCGTAGCGCAGAATCCTAATGAGCCGGAGTTTCATCAGGCTGTTAAGGAAGTGCTGGATTCCCTGAAAGTCGTAATTGACGCAAACGAAGAAGAATATCGCAGCCTTTCTATCCTGGAGCGTCTGGTTGAGCCAGAACGCATCATTTCTTTCCGTGTTCCGTGGATCGACGACAACGGAAATGTTCAGGTTAACAAAGGATATCGTGTACAGTTCAACAGCGCAATCGGACCTTACAAGGGAGGATTACGTTTCCATCCATCCGTTAACCAGGGTATTCTGAAATTCCTTGGCTTCGAGCAGATCTTTAAGAACTCTCTGACCGGTCTTCCGATCGGTGGCGGCAAAGGTGGTTCCAACTTTGATCCTAAGGGAAAATCTGACCGTGAGGTTATGGCATTCTGCCAGAGCTTTATGACAGAGCTTTCCAAATATATCGGTGCTGATCAGGACGTTCCTGCAGGTGATATCGGTGTCGGCGGACGTGAAATCGGCTTCCTTTACGGACAGTACAAGAGACTGACCGGTCTCTATGAGGGTGTCCTGACAGGTAAAGGACTGACCTACGGCGGATCTCTGGTTCGTACCCAGGCAACCGGTTATGGTGTTGTTTACATGCTGGATGAGATCGCAAAAGCACACAACGACAGCATTGAAGGCAAGACTGTCATTGTTACCGGTTCCGGAAACGTTGCTATCTACGCAGTAGAGAAAGCAACTGAGCTCGGCGGAAAAGTTGTTGCTATGTGCGACTCCAACGGATACATCTATGATCCAAACGGAATCAATCTGGATGTTGTAAAAGATATCAAAGAAGTAAAACGCGGACGTATCAAAGAGTATGCTGACCGTGTTGAGGGTGCTACTTACACAGAAGGCGTTGGCATCTGGAACATCAAATGTGATGTATATCTTCCATGCGCAACTCAGAACGAGCTTGCTCTCGAGGGTGTTAAAACTCTGGTTGCAAACGGCTGCAAATATGTTGTTGAGGGTGCAAACATGCCTACCACTCTGGCTACTACTTATCTTCAGGAGAACGGTGTTCTGTTCATGCCTGGTAAAGCAGCAAACGCAGGCGGTGTAGCTACTTCCGCACTTGAGATGAGCCAGAACTCCATGAGACTTTCCTGGTCTGCAGAGGAAGTTGATGAGAAACTTCACGGCATCATGACAAACATCTTCAAGAAAGTAGACGAAGCTTCCAAACGCTACAACCTTACAGACAACTACGTTGTTGGTGCAAACATCGCCGGCTTCGAAAAAGTTGTTGACGCAATGAAAGCTCAGGGCATCTGCTAATTATCTACATTATTTATAAAAAACAAGAAGTCTGTCTTTCGACAGGCTTCTTGTTTTTTACTTTTTATTTCGTTTTTGAAGATTTTCGCTTTTTGGAACTTTTCTTTTCCCCGGCAAAGATTTCTCAGGCCATGAATTTCTTTAATTCTTCCATAAATGTGCTGACATCCTTGAATTCTCTGTATACAGATGCAAATCGCACATAGGCAACTGCGTCCAGATCTTTCAGATGTTCCATAACAATCTCCCCGATACGGCTGCTCTGAATTTCTTTTTCTTCCGTATCAAAGATCTCCCCTTCAATAGAGTCCAGTAATTCTTCAATGCGCTCAATCGGAATCGGACGCTTATAGCAGGCACGAAGGATACCATCCAGAATTTTCTTACGGCTGTACTGTTCTCGATTCTGATCCTTCTTAATGACCGTCAGAGGAATCGTCTCCACTTTCTCATAGGTAGTAAAGCGTCTTCCACAGGCATCACATAATCTTCTCCGTCGAATAGAATTAGTATCTTCCACCGGTCTCGAATCCACAACTCGTGTGTTCTCACTATTGCAATATGGACATCTCACGTGATTACTCCCCCTTCTTTTCTTCTTGTTCCGGTAAAGCGGACATTCTAATCCACTCCCCGCATGAGTACCTCTTCCCCAAGAGATACTCTTTCTTCCCTTATTTTTTTAACTTCGGCATTGCGGCGATTCCCGATTTTCACCACTGTTTTTTTCTATAGTTAGATATATCTTATCATATTTATTAGAAAATTACGAGAATTTTTTGTCACTTTATCGATGTAATGTAGTATAATGTTACTGTTCATTGGGAATATCCGCAAGGTGTTTTCATGCAATTACTGTTCACGAACAAATTTTATCCCAGGAGGAATGTAATGCCTTTTTCTGTACTTCTTGAAATGACGATTTCGGCAGCCATCACCGTATGGTCCCCGGGTCCCAATAATATTCTTCTGCTTTCTACTGCCAGCCGTTATGGACTGCGGCGTAATCTGAAGCTTCTTCTCGGCATCTGGACCGGTTCTCTGACCCTCATGTGCCTCTCCGGAATTTTCTGCAGCGCACTGAAACAAATCGTGCCTGAAGCCGCAAACTATATGAAATATGTGGGCGCCGCCTACATCCTTTATCTTTCCTGGGGAACCTGGAAGCGCCGTCCCCCATCCGATCAGGAGAATGATCGTGAACCTTCCTACCTCATGGGGCTGTTCCTGCAGCTTCTGAATGTCAAAATCATTCTCTATGGCCTCACTATGTTTTCTTCTTTTATCCTGCCATATGAGCAGCGTATTCCTATGCTCTTTCTCTTCGCTGTCTATCTCATGATTCTGGGTGCCATCGGCAATCTGATCTGGGGCTTGGCAGGAACTATCCTGAAAAGAGCATACGAAAAAAATTACAAGCTCATGAATGGGGTTATGGCTCTCCTGCTCCTCTGGTGCGCCCTTCGAATTATAGGAGTTTTTTAACCGAATCAAGCAAGCAGCAAAGTGGATTGCGAATATCCATTTAATCCCCGGAACGAAATTTCCCGGAACAAAAGAATGCACCCGTACTTTCATGTATCCTATGCATGAAAGCCGGGTGTTTCTTATTATTTATTACATCTTCTTCTGCAAAATCTCCATCGTACGTGCATGTGTCAGTACCATGAGACGATCCGTTTTGTGAATCACCGTCTCCGGTGACGGCATGATGGTTGTATTATCCTTATTATCCACCACGCCAAGAATATAGGTATCATACTTTGAGCGGATTTTGGATTCCAGAATACTTTTTCCGATCCACTCACGAATCGGTGTAATTTCATAGATAGAGTATCCGGCTTTCAGCTGAAGATAATCAAATACATGCTCATCGCTGTATTTCACTGCTGCCCGAATAGCAGAATCCTTATTCGGGTGAATCACCTCATTAGCACCGTTGTTCAGTAAGAGACGCTCCAGCATTTCATCGTCTGTCTGGCTGACGATGTATTTTGCTCCCAGTTCCTTCAGAAGAGCTACAATAATAAGATTGCTCTTAAAGTCTGTTCCGATGCACACGAAGCACATATCGAAGTTTGAAACCCCGATTTTTGACAGCACACTCTTTGATGTACAATCCGCAATCAAATGGCTGCTGGCAATGTCCAGAAGATCCTCCAGAGCCTCCTCAGATTTATCCATAATCAAAACTTCGTTTTTCATCTCCACCAGATGACGGCAAAGATGATGGCCGAAATCTCCCATTCCAATAATCAACATTGATTTCATATTCCAATCCTCCTGATGTTAGTTTTATCCGATGGTAACGTCTTCTTCCGGATAGCGAATTTTTGAAACTCTTCGTCTCTCTGTAAAAGACAGCGCGAATGTCAGACTTCCCATTCGTCCGAGGAACATGAGACAGATCACCACAAACTTGGATACCAGATTCAGAGATCTGGTAACGCCGGTAGACATACCTGCCGTTCCAATTGCCGAGAATACTTCAAAGAACACATCTCGCAGTGCAAGTTCCGGCTGAGCCATAAAGACGATGCTCATTCCCAAAATCGCAAACAGCAAATTGATAAATATAACGACACTCGCCTTACGTACAACCTCATCGCTGATTCTGCGATGGAAAATATAGCAGTCTTTTTCCCGGAACAGATAGGCTTTGATATAAAGTAATATTACAAGAAGTGTCACCGTCTTCACACCACCTGCGGTGGATCCCGGACTTCCTCCGATAAACATGAGGATAATGGTCAAAAAGAAGGAGCCATTTGTCAGGGAAGCGGTATCTACCGAGTTGAATCCGGCAGTTCTCGGAGTCACCGCACTAAACAATGCTGCGAGAAATTTTCCACGGAAGGTCATGCCCTCAAACAGTGCATGATTTTCCAGCAAATAGAATAACAGTGTACCGCCGATGAGAAGCACTCCTGTCGTTGCAAGGACAATCTTTGTATGAAACTGATATCTTTTAAAGCGGAAACGATGTGTCCACAGATCTTCCCACACAACAAAACCAATTCCACCTACTACAATCAACACACAGAGCGTTCCCATGACAAGAGGATCATCATAGTAATAGCAGAAGGAAGAATATGCTTCCCGAAATCCCATCAGGTCAAATCCCGCATTACAGAAAGCGGAAATGGAATGAAAAATCCCGTAATAGATCCCTTTTGCAATTCCCATCTGGGGAACAAAGCGCAGGGAAAGAAGCAAAGCTCCCACTCCCTCAAAAAAGAGAGTCCCCATGACAATTCTTCTCACCAGACGCACACTTCCCTTAATCTGCAAAGTACTTAAACTGTCCTGAATGAGGGCGCGTCTGCTGATGCCGATTTTCTTGCGGAACATGATCATGACAAAAGTTCCGATTGTGATAAATCCAAGACCTCCAATCTGCATCTCTGTAAGCAAAATCAGCTGTCCGAATACTGTCCAGTGGCTGAACGTATCATAAGCAACCAGACCTGTAACACAAGTGGCAGAGACAGAACAAAGAAGTGCTCCTGAAAAAGTCGTCGTCTCTCCCGTTTTTGTAGAAACCGGAAGCATCAGAAGACAGGTTCCCGCCAGAATAATCAGCAGAAATCCCAGCATAATTCTTCTGGATGCCGGCATTTTCCGTTTCGTTTTGAACATTTCCTTCCCACCTTTTTTTCATACTTCCTCAATCATATCCTATATGCTCCGTGAAGTAAAGCGGACATTCACAATCTACTCCGCTATTGTCACTTCGAATCTGTTTTCGCTCAGAACTTTGCGCCTGCATCTCCACACGCAAAAAGAGCTGACAGGTTACCCCGTCAGCTCTGTAGTTGTTTTATTTACGGAAGGCATCAACCAGTTCCTGGCCGTCCTCGAATTTCTGATCTGCAAGCTGCTTTACAAACCATTCATCCACGCCCTCTACCGCTTCTTTGAAGGAATCAATATCAATGTCCTCCTTGGCAGTGATTTCGATGGAATCTCCCCACTCATTCAGGATTTCCGAATTGCGGGTACGGTTGATATATCTCTGATATGCAACTGCCTTTGCGCCGGCTTCGTCTACAACCGCCTGCTGTTCAGGTGTCAGTTGCTCGTAAAGCTCCTGATTGATACAGAAGAACAGACAGTCATAAATTGCATCCCACATCGTAATGTTGGTCTGAACTTCCTGTACACTTGCTGCATTGATCGCATCCAGTGGATTTTCCTGTCCCTCTACCGTACCCTGCTGAAGTGCGGTATATGTCTCGGACCAGTTCATATTCGTGGCATCTGCACCCCATCTCTTATAACACTCCATAAGAAGATTGGATCCTGCCACACGAATCTTCAGGTTCTTCATATCATCCACAGAAGTAACTGCATGTTTGCTGTTTGTCAGCTCACGGAAACCGTTTTCGGCAATACCCATGCAGTGAAGTCCATAGCTTCCGAGAATTTCTTTCAGCTTATCTCCGCCCTCACCGTCAAATTTGCTGTCTGCATCCTCATAATTTTCATAAAGGAATGGAAGGGAAACAACGTTGAATCTAGGGTCAAATGCGGAATAGATCAGATTGCTGTGCATGGAAATCTGTACCGGATCTCCATCCATCAGTGCCTGAATTCCTTCGGACTGATTTCCATTGGTCAGCTGATCTGCCGCATAAATATTAACCTTGATTTTTCCTCCGGTTGCCTGCTCCATAAGCTCACCGAATTTGCGGCCGCCTTCAGCCCAGGTACTGGTCTCCGTAGTAGAGCATGCAAAGTTCCATGTCTGCTCTTCCCAGTCAAGATCACTTGTATCTGCCATGGAAGGATTTGCAGCAGCATCCTCTGAACCTTCAGTCTCTTCTGTCGCTTCTTCAGTCGCAGCTGCATCCTCCGGCTCTCCTTCTCCTGTAAAGAGATCTACGAGGCTCTGTGCATCTGCATATCCCTGCTCAGTGAGCTGCTCAACAAACCAGTCATCCACGCCTGCTACAGCTTCTTTGAAGGAATCCAGATCAAGATCTTCCTTAGCTGCAACCTGAATGCCGTCACCCCATTCATCAATAATGGCTGCATTACGGTTACGATTGATTTCTCTCTGATAATCGACTGCCATGGCACCGGCTTTGTCCACAATCGCCTGCTGCTCAGGTGTCAGATCCTCATAAATGTCCTGGTTGATACAGAAGAACAGACAGTCATAAATTGCATCCCACATCGTAATGTTGGTCTGAACTTCCTGTACACTTGCTGCATTAATGGCATCCAGTGGATTTTCCTGTCCCTCAACGGTTTTCTGCTGAAGTGCCGTGTAAGTTTCAGACCAGTTCATATTCGTTGCATCCGCACCCCATCTCTTATAGCATTCCATAAGAAGATTGGATCCCGCCACACGAATCTTCAGGTTCTTCATATCATCCACAGATTTTACCGGTTTCACACTATTTGTCAGCTCACGGAAACCATTCTCCGCAATACCCATACAGTGAAGACCATAGTCTTCAAGAATAGATTTCAAAGCTTTACCTGCTTCTCCATCAAACTTCGCATCTGCATCTGCGTAATCCTCGTAGATAAACGGAAGAGATACTACATTGAATCTTGGGTCAAATGCAGAATAAATCAGGTTGCTGTGCATAGAAATCTGCACCGGATCTCCATCCATGAGTGCCTGAATTCCTTCAGACTGATTTCCATTAGTCAGCTGATCTGCCGCATAAATATTGACTTTGACTTTTCCGCCGGTTGCCTTTTCCATAAGTTCACCGAATTTGCGGCCGCCCTCTGCCCAGGTACTTGTCTCTGTAGTAGAGCATGCAAAATTCCATGTCTGCTCTTCCCAGTCAAGGTCACTGGCATCTTCAATTTCATATGCAGAAACTGACTCTGCGTTTTCTTTACTTTCTGCCTTTTTGGTAAACAGATCCACAAGATGCTGTGCTTCTGCTTCGTCAAGATCCTGTTCTACAAGCTGCTGAACGAACCATTCATCTACGCCTTCTACTGCTTTCTTGAAGGAGTCGATGTCCATATCTGCTTTTTCTGTTACCTGAATGGAATCTCCCCACTCATTAATAATCTCAGCGTTTCTGTTTCGGTTGATTTCACGCTGATAATCCGTTGCCAGAGCTCCTGCCTCATCAATAACCGCCTGCTGCTCCGGTGTCAGTTTCTCATAAATCTCCTGGTTGATACAGAAGAACAGGCAGTCGTAAATCGCATCCCACATGGAAACGTTTGTCTGCACTTCCTGTACACTGGCTGCGTTGATGGCATCCAGTGGATTCTCCTGTCCCTCAACGGTTTTCTGCTGAAGAGCCGTGTATGTCTCAGACCAGTTCATATTTGTCGCATCTGCTCCCCATCTCTTATAGCACTCCATAAGAAGATTGGATCCAGCCACACGAATCTTAAGATTCTTCATGTCATCCACAGATTCCACAGGTCTGACATTGTTGGTAAGTTCACGGAAACCGTTCTCTGCAATACCCATGCAATGAAGACCATACTCACTCAGGATTGCCTTCAGTGCATCTCCGGCCTCTCCGTCAAATTTTGCATCTGCATCCGCATAGTCCTCATAGATAAACGGAAGTGATACAACGTTGAATCTCGGATCAAATGCAGAATAGATCAGATTGCTGTGCATAGAAATCTGTACCGGATCTCCATTCATCAGTGCCTGAATTCCCTCAGACTGATTTCCATTGGTCAGCTGATCCGCTGCATAAATGTTTACTTTGATTTTTCCACCGGTCGCCTTCTCAACAAGCTCGCCGAATTTTCTTCCGCCTTCAGCCCAGGTACTTGTCTCTGTAGTAGAGCATGCGAAGTTCCATGTCTGCTCTTCCCAGTCAAGGTCGCTGTGGTCATCGATTTCATATGTTTTTGCGGAACTGTCTGTACTCTTTGTGAACAGATCTACAAGGTGCTGTGCCTCTGCTTCATCCACATTCTGCTCTACGAGCTGCTGTACAAACCATTCATCCACACCTTCTACTGCTTTCTTAAAGGAGTCAATATCCATCTCCTCTTTGGCAGTTACCTGAATGCTGTCTCCCCACTCACCGAGAATTTCAGAATTGCGGCTGCGATTAATATCACGCTGATAATCCGTTGCCTTTGCTCCGGCTTCATCTACAACCGCCTGCTGCTCCGGTGTCAGATTCTCATAAATCTCCTGGTTGATACAGAAGAAGAGACAGTCATAAATTGCATCCCACATGGAAATGTTTGTCTGTACTTCCTGTACACTTGCCGCATTAATAGCATCCAGCGGATTCTCCTGTCCTTCCACAGTTTTCTGCTGAAGTGCCGTGTATGTCTCAGACCAGTTCATGTTTGTCGCATCTGCTCCCCATCTCTTATAGCACTCCATAAGAAGATTGGATCCTGCCACACGAATCTTCAGATTCTTCATGTCATCCACAGATTTCACAGGCAGCACACTGTTGGTCAGTTCACGGAATCCGTTCTCTGCAATACCCATGCAGTGAAGACCATAATCACTCAGGATTGCTTTCAATGCATCTCCGGCCTCACCGTCGAATTTTGCATCTGCGTCATCATAATTCTCATAAATGAACGGAAGTGATACAACGTTAAATCTCGGGTCAAATGCAGAATAAATCAGATTGCTGTGCATGGAAATCTGCACCGGATCTCCATTCATCAGTGCCTGAATACCCTCAGACTGATTTCCATTGGTCAACTGATCTGCTGCATAAATATTGACTTTGACTTTTCCGCCGGTCGCCTTTTCCATAAGTTCACCGAACTTGCGGCCGCCCTCAGCCCAGGTACTGGTCTCTGTGGTAGAGCATGCAAAGTTCCATGTCTGCTCTTCCCAGCCAAGATCACTGTAATCGGAAATATCATTGTAGTTGCTGCTGTCTTTGGAGACCTGTCTGTTCGTTTTCTCCTCTGCAGTCTCGGTTTCCTCTGCTTTTGCAGCGGCCTTTGACTCACCGGTATATGCTCCGTCTTTTGCGAGCGCCTTTGGAAGGCCATAGGAAATTGCAGGAATATAGGTCACAAGAAGAAGTACGGCTACACTGGCTGCAATCATTGGCACAACGGCCTTGGAAATCTGCTGCAGTGTAACAGAAAGACCCTTCTTGATCTTAATACTGATTGCCACAAAAAGGTTGACACCTACCGGAGGTGTTACCTGTCCAATAGCAAGGTTTACAGTTGCAAGAACACCGAATGCAACCAGATCATATCCAAGAGCCTTGCATACCGGAAGCATAATCGGAATGAAAATATACATTGCAGAGTTTGCATCAATGAAGCATCCTGCAATCAGGAAAATCACATTTACAATAAGAAGGAACGTTACCTGATTTGTTGCAATTCTTCCAAGAAGTCCGGATGCAGCGTCTGCGATACCGAACTTTGTGCATACAAAAGAAAACAGGGATGCACTTGCAACAATCAACATAATTCCACCGGTTGTCTTCGCAGAGTCCACAAGAATATGAATGAGATCCTTAAAGGTAACCTCTTTGTAAATTACCATACCTACAAACAGACCGTACACAACGGATACTGCTGCAGCCTCGGTCGGAGTAAAAATTCCTCCATAAATACCACCGAGAATAATTACCGGCATCAAAAATCCCCAAAAGGCATCTTTGAATGCATCCCAGCGCTCTTTCGCAGATGCTTTCTTCTGCGTAGGCTTGATGTTCTTTCTGCGCGCTTCAATCATTACCACGATTACAAGGGCGATACCCATCACAAGACCAGGTACAATACCGGCCATGAACATATCACCGATGGAAACTCCGGTGATGGAAGCATATACTACAAAGGCGATACTCGGCGGTATGACAATCGCAATCGAACTCGCCGTTGCCATAAGAGCGGTTGCAAAAGGTGCAGAGAATCCTCCCTGCTCTACCATTGCCGGAATCAGCACTGCTCCAAGGGCAGCAACCGTCGCCGGGCCGGAACCGGAAATCGCACCAAAGAAACATGCAACAATAACACACACGATGGCGATACCGCCGCGTCTGTGACCGACGCATGAATCAACAAACTTAATCAGTCTCTTGGAAATACCGGCTTTGGCCATAATGTTACCGGATAACACGAAGAATGGAATTGCAAGAAGCAAAAACTTACTGATACCGGAATACATATTTGTCGCTACGATTGTAAGGGATGTCCCGGAATATACGATCGCACAGATAGAAGACAATCCAAGACAAATTCCGATCGGCACACCCAGTACGAGAAAAATAAAGAATGAGATAAAAAGAATTGCGCTGATCATTGATTATTTCTCCTCCTTTTTTTCATTGCCGCAGCAGGTATCCACACAAAATTCAATGATATGCAGGATCATGCATCCGGCTCCAATCGGTACAAAAGACCAGAAAATCCATTCCGGCCAGTTCAGTACGAATGTACGCTTACCATTCGCCAGCTGAGTCATAACTTTATCCATTCCATAGTAAAACAGAACACCGGCAAAGATCAGACTCAGTACCGTAATGATAATCACAGATGGTTTCTTCCAGGATTCTGGAATACGGTCTGTGAACAGTGTCAGACTTACTAATCCCCCCTCTTCTCTTGCACTCAGTGCTGCTGCAAGAAGGGTAATCAGTACGAATACAGCAACTACCAGCTCTTCTGTAAAGGACCAGGACCGGTGAATGACTTTTCGGGAAAAGACATTTCCTACGGTCAGGACCAGAATCAGAAGGGTAGACAGGCAAAGAATGATTTTTTCCACAAGTGCTACTGCATTCATGATGTTTTTGTAGATTTTCATAACAGGCCTCCTTCTCTGCTTCGGTTTCAGAAATCGTTGTTCTTTCCATATGATACGTTTCTTCCATATGGCAAAAAAAATCCATCCCAAGACTAGGGACGGACATCTCTCTTCCGCAAACACCCTGTTTCGCCTTTGAAACAAGTACGATTCTGCTACGTACCGGCATACGCGACTCCTATGACGGGGAATTCCCGGGACAACCCTCAGGCAATCCAATATAATGCCACCTTGTTGGATACACTTTATCCAACTAAAAGTTTAAAGCAATAGTACCGTATTTTGTTAAAATCGTCAAGTGATTTGGACAAAAAAAGGTGTGTACCAAGCGGGAAACTCCCTCTACGTACACACCTTTTCATGCTCTGCTCATCAGAAGCAGGAGCCTTCCTTCATTTGATTAAAGATTAGCTTCGAAGAATGCTTTGATTCCCTCTGCTGCAGCATCTTCATCTGCACCCTCAGCAGTAACGGTTACAGTATCACCGCATTTTACAGCCATTCCCATGATTGCCATAAGTTTGGTAGCAGCTGCTTTTTTGTCACCTTTTGCGATCTCGATGGTGCTCTCGTATTTCTTTGCTTCCTTCACAAGAAGACCTGCCGGTCTTGCGTGGATTCCGATCTCATCTTTGATTACATAAGTAAACTGTTTCATTTCTTGCCCTCCATTAATATAAGTTATTCTATCTCACCCGAAGTCCGATTCTGAACCGGCTTCGAAATGCAGCAATATCAGTCGGTCAGGTGATATTTCCTGAATGCAGCTGCAAGACCATCCTCCGTCACTGCCGGACACACATAATCCGCAATCGCCTTCATAGACTCACTGCCATTTGCCATACATACGCTGACACCACAAACCTCAAGCATCTCACGATCGTTGACACTGTCTCCAAATCCAATGGAATCTTCAACCGGAATTCCGAGATGTTCGCAGACACGAACCACAGCCTGACCCTTATCAAATCTGCGATTGATCAGCTCTCCATTGATAATTCCTCTCTGATCCTTATCCTGAATACTGAAGAGAAACTCCTCTTCCAGAACTCTCTTCGGCTCCTCTAACATAGCCTCATCACTTGCCATAATGACAACCTTATATACAGGACGTCCGTCATACTCTTTCATGGAACGGATATTCAGAGATTTCTCAATCTGCTCCCTCCAACGAAGGAATTCGCTGTTTCCATTCTCTCCTGCATTTGCTTTCAAAAACTCTTTGAAACTGTCATCTGTGAAGGAACCGTCTTTGCATTCCACTGTTCGGAATATGCCATTCTTCTCCAACACAGTAAGGACTTTCTCCTGCTGTTCAGGCGTCATCGGACAGTCAAAAATCACTTCATTCCGATATACAACATAACCGCCTGCGCTGGCAATCACACCGTCAAAGTCATACTGAAGAACCGGTTTCAGCATATCATAATTGCGTCCTGTGCACAAGAACACATAATGACCATTTCTGCGCGCCTCTTCTACGGCTCTGACTGCTGACTCCGGGGCATCATTGCATCCCGGTTCTGTAAAAGTTCCATCAATATCAAGAAAGATTACTTTTTTATTCATACTCTCTCCCATGTTCTGCAAATATTACTGTTTCGAATCGATCAGATTCCTGTAATCTGCACTTTCATCTTACAAGTCTTCTGAAATCTGTTATCGTTTTCATAGCTATTTTTAGTATAAATCCATTATTCCGAATTGTAAATGTACAATTTCTATAATTTTCTGTTTTCATTTTTGTAAAAGGTGTCCTTAGATTTTTCTCACACATTTTCAGCGAAAGGAATTGTATTTCGTCACAAAAATGTTACAATATTCTTAACTATTGTACTACATACAGGTGATCCACCGCCGATCGCAGGGTGGAAATGAGGTAACTGTTCATGTCCATATATTATTTTCTTGTAAATCCGAATTCCAGATCCGGCGCCGGTAAGACCGTATGGCTTTCTATTAAGAAGGAACTGGAACTCAAAAAGATTTCCTATGAGGTATATATGACCCGCTACGTGGGCCACGCAAAAAAACTTGCAGCCCACATAAGCCGCAAGGGCTCCCCTTCCAATCCGGTTCATCTGATTGCCCTTGGGGGAGATGGAACCATTCATGAAGTATTCTCGGGAATTTCCGATCCGGACTCTGTCATTTTCGGCTTTATTCCTACCGGTTCCGGGAACGATTTCTGTCGGGGTATGCACATTCCACAAAATGCCCCGGAAGCCCTTGACACGATTCTCAGAGAAGAATATATTACTGAGTTGGATATGCCCTCGGTAGAAGCAGGAAAAGACTCTCTGCATTTCGGAATCAGCACGGGAATCGGCTATGATGCCGCCGTATGCCACGAGGTTTCAGCTTCACAGGCGAAGATTTTTCTCAATCGTCTCCACCTTGGAAAGCTGGTTTACCTGTTTGTCGCTCTGAAACAAATTCTTTTTACAAAACCCGAGGAAGCCATCCTTACACTTGACAATAACAGAACGTACCATTTCAAGAAGATGTACTTCGCAGCAGTTATGAATCAGCCTTATGAAGGCGGAGGATTTAAGTTCTGCCCTGAAGCCTCTCCCGGAGATGGTTTTCTGGATATCATCGTTGTAGACTCCATGCCGAAGCTTATGATTCTCTGCTGTCTTCCACTGGCATTTCCGGGGAAGCATACAAGAATTCCGGGAATTCATATTTTCCGCAGCAAACAAGTTACTGTTGCCTGCAAGAGCCCTCTTCCCATCCATGTGGACGGGGAAGAAAAAGGCATCCGCAAAACTCTTTCTGTCGGCATTGGAGGCAAAAAACTTCGTATGATTGTCTAATATCTGAGAAGGAGTTGATTTTTTGCGACTATTTATTCAAAAGTACAAACACGGATTTCTGATGCTGTCCTATGCGATTATCTATATTTTATGTTTTCGCTATCTGGAAGCCAGACCTGTCCGGGTATTCCACGTTGTTCATACGGTGTTTGATGATATGATTCCCTTCTGCGAATATTTCATCATCCCTTATCTTCTGTGGTTTCCTTACATGATTGGCGCAGTTGTTTATTTCGTTTTCAAAAACCCGAGCAAAAAAGAATATTATCAGCTTTCCCTGAATCTGATCATGGGAATGACAATATTCCTCATTGTTTCCTATGTGTTCCCGAATATTCAGCATCTTCGCCCGACAGAATTCACCCACAGCAATATCTTCGTGACAGCGGTTCAGCATCTCTACATGACAGATACTCCTACCAATATTCTGCCGAGCATTCATGTATTTAATTCTTTTGCCATCCATAGGGCCATTCACAACAGTGAACTATTCCAGGATCGCCCGGCAGTTCGCTACGGTTCCTTCACATTAACCGTGCTGATTATTCTGTCAACCATGTTCCTGAAACAGCATTCCGTCATCGACGTATGCATGGGTACAACACTCGCCCTCTTCGGTGACCTTCTGTTTTACTCCAGAAGAGTACAAAGTACCGCTCTTTCTATCTACGAGCGAAGCTTGTCCTGGAGCCGCCGCAAACGACTTCCGGCAAAAACCGTGAAGATGCAAAACAAATAATGTTCCCTGCAAGGGAACAAAAAAAGTCGCCCCGGAAGGGCAGTGCCATTATGAAAACGGCCTGTCTCCGAGACGACTTTTTTTAATATAAATTTTCCCGAATCCTTATCAGTTGAACCCGTAGAATTTTTGAGATATTTTGTACGCTGTAACAGAAATCTTTCTTCCGCCCTTGCCCGGAAGATTCATGACTCTTCCAAACAGACTGTGACGAAGCTGATTGTAAGTGCCTCTGTTCTCTTTTTTGATATAGTTCAGAAGTTCTTTTTTCTTTTCAAGAGCTTCTTCCGTCTCTGCACGAATAAGCATGATGGAAGAAACCGTTGTAATAATATCCAGATAGCTGAACATATACTTTTTGAGATGCTTTTCCTGGAAATTTCCTTTGTTATATACATCCACCATCAGCTTATTGACCCTGATCTGCTGATCAATTCTTCTGATCATTACCTGTTCATTCACAGACTGGTCATCGCGTCCGATAAAATAGTGATAGAAGTTCACGTCCATGTAGTACATTTTCTTCACATAAGGAAGTGGTTCGAATGCAAACAGATTATCCACGTAGAAGGTGTGCTTCGGAAGTTCCAGCCCACACTCATGAAGAAGCTGCGTACGATAAATCATGGAATGCATCAGCAAATACTTTCCTTTCGGCATATGTCTGAATTCTTTCCATGTAAAGATTTCATCCTGTGGAAGAAAATGACGATAGCGCATGACACGTTTTCTTGTCACTCCCTGTTTGTCATAAACAAAATTGCTGATCATAAGATCAATGGTTTCCGGTCCTTTGGAAAGTTCTTCCAGTTTCTTCAAAATTTTGAGATACGGTTCTTTTGCAACCCAGTCATCACTGTCCACCACTTTGAAGTAGAGTCCCGTCGCATTGCGGATTCCGGCATTTACCGCTTCCCCGTGACCTCCGTTTTCCTGATGAACCGCTTTAATAATCGATGGATATTTCGCCGCATATTCGTCAGCAATCTCTGCAGTTCGATCTTTGGATCCGTCATCGACAATAATAATCTCTACCTCTTCTCCCCCTTCTAAGAGAGAGTTGATGCATTTTTCCATGTATGCTTCTGAATTATAACAAGGTATTGCAATACTGAGAATCTTCATCTTCTTGTCACTCCTTTATCATATATTTTGTATAAGCAGCAAAGGCAGAAGGAATCGCATAGGATTCTTCCGATTCTCCCCGGTCTACAAGAAACCAGTTCTCTCCCCGGACAGCATCTGCATCCGCCACACGAATCCGGTAAGCCTGCATCTGCCATTCAATATGGGAAAAAATATGCTTTGCTTCCGGAAGTTTTTGAATATGCATGGGAACGAATCCCATCTTCTCCACATCCTTCAGAACTTCTTCTGAAGTTTTATATCCGAGACTGTTCGGCAGTTCATAAAGTCCTGCCAGAAGTCCTTTGGACGGCCGTTTCCTGATCAGTGTACGGCTGCCATCCTGAATGACATAAACCGTGCGCTCTTCCTTCACACGGGGTTTCTTCTGCTTCTTCACCGGAATGTCCGCCTGAGTTCCATGTTTGCAGGCAAGACAAAAACCGGACACCGGACACTCCGAACATTTTGCAGGACCATTCGGTACACAGATGACTGCCCCCAGTTCCATAAGCGCCTGATTAAAATCTCCGGGACGATCCTTTGGAATGATCTCTGCCAGAGAAGTTTCAACTGCTTTTTTTACAGCATCCTTTGTGATATCTTCTCGGCTCTCTGTGATCCTTGAAATCACACGAAGGACATTGCCATCCACAGCCGGCACCGGAATTCCATAAGCAATGGACGCAATCGCTCCTGCCGTATATCTTCCGATTCCTTTCAGACTGAGAAGATCATCATAGTCTGCGGGAAGCTGACATTGAAACCTCTGTTTCATATCCTTCGCTGCCGCCTGAAGATTACGGACACGGCTATAATACCCCAATCCTTCCCACAGCTTCAGCAGCTGATCCTCCGGACATTCGGAAAGCGCTTCAATATCCGGCAATGCAGTAACAAACCGCTCAAAATAAGGCTTCACTGCTTCCACCCTCGTCTGTTGAAGCATAATCTCCGAAACCCATGTATAATATCCGTTGTTCTTATCTCTCCACGGAAGGCTTCTTTTGTTTTGGTCATACCATTTCAGCAATGGCACCGGAATCTCTTTCAGTATGTTCACCTCTTCGAAAACTTCAAAACTATTCGGTCAAGCGGATATTCGCAGTCCGCTTCCGCTATTTTATTCGGTTAGCATCATGTTGCGCCCCTATTGTATCATAGTTTTCCCGAAAAC
>JAUNAE010000214.1 GCA_030527765.1 Eubacteriales bacterium | reverse complement strand
CCTCCAGTTTCCTTATATTAATCATTTCTATTCCTCCATGGTTGTAGAGAATAGACACTGCCTGTGGTGCCGGTGGCTTGCATAACCACACAGAAGAGGTGTGTTTATTCTTCTTTTTCGTCCGGTATAAATTCGATAATGTCGTCTACCTTACAATTCAGTACACGACAGATCTTTTCCATGGACTCCAGTGATACATAGTGATCACGTCTGAGCCTTGTCGATATATTTGCACTGTAGCCAGCTTCCTTCTGGAGCTGTGCAGGTGTCATCTCACGATCAATCAATAAATGAAATAACTTCTTATATGTAATAGCCATGATTTTCCTCCATAAACTATAGTCATCAACTGCCTTCTATTTTATCACGAATACGTGAAAATATCTACTAGGTACTCATTGCAATTCTAGAATTCCATTTCCTCCGGTCGTTCATTGGATCGGAGGATTTTTTCTGCCCAAAAGAACGCAAACATCCAATGAAAAAAGAATTTGAAAAAAATTCAAAAGTCTCCGCCAAAGCAAACATCTCGTTTCCATTGAGCAGTGTAAGGAGGAAATGCCATTAGAAGTGGCGGAGCTCCGATACCCGCTCCATTGGAAAACAAGCAAAAAATATTTTTCAAAATATCCGCCAAAAGAGGTCGCTCGTTTCCATTAGGTAGTGAAGACAAGTAAGAAGGAGGACATCAACATGGTGAAACCAGAAAACATACCAACCTATCTCAAAGAGCATGGGAGTTGGTGCAACTGGAAATTCGAAGAGCGAAAGAAAGGTCGCACGAAGGTTCCATACAATCCAAAGACCGGCAGTCGCGCTTCGGTCAAAAATCCGGACACGTTTGCAGACTTTGATTCTGCGATGAAGGTCGTGAAGGATTATGACGGTGTGGGAATCCGGGTGGATGGAAAGATAATCGCAATCGACCTTGATCACTGTAGAGAAGGTAAAAAGATGAAGGTCTGGGCAGCAGACATCGTCTCCCATTTCAGGAATACCTACATCGAATACAGCCCAAGCGGTACCGGACTTCGAATTATCCTGTTTGTTGCAGATGGCTATACCTACGACAAGGACACCTATTACATCAAGAAAGGTGATGTGGAGGTCTACGTATCCGGAGCAACCAATCGTTTCGTCACAATCACAGGCAATGCATTTCTTGAGGGTGAAATCGAAGAAGACATGAAAGAACTTCAGTGGCTTCTCGATAAGTACATGAAACGTAAGACACCGAAGAAGCAGGAGTCAGAGCAGGAAACGCATCAAAGCTATCTCTCAGATGAAGGTGTTCTCTCCAAGGCGATGACATCCAAGCAGGGCGAGAAGTTCCGAAAGCTCTGGAACGGAGATATTTCCGATTATCCCTCCAACAGCGAAGCGGATCTTGGACTCATATCCATCCTTGCATTTTACTGCAGTGGTGATCGAGAGCAGGTAGACAGACTGTACAGACAGTCGGCACTTGCCCGTGATAAGTGGAACGAGGTTCATGGCAACAAAACCTACGGAGAAATGACCATCGATGCTGCGCTGGCCGGTATGACCAAGTTTTACACACCGATCATTCCGGCTCCTGCCAGTGAGGACTTCAACGATGAATTGGAACGACTCGTGGTCATGAATCCGGAGGACGTTATGAAATATCCCTGGACGGACATTGGTGCAGGAATGCTCTTTGCAGACTTCTATCAGGAAAGACTGCGATATGTCCCGGAGCGAAAGGCATGGTTCTTCTATGAGGAAGGAATCTGGCAGCAGGACTTGGGCACATTGAAAGCCATGAAACTCTGCATGGAGTTAGCGAATCTGCTTCATGTGTATGCGTTGAAAATCACGGATGAACATAAACGAAAAAGCTATATGGACTACGCCAAGAGATGGCAGTCCCACGGATGCCGAGTCAACATCCTGAAAGATGCACAGGTTTATCATCCCATTTCTGCTTCAGAGTTTGATGCGGATCCTTATGTTTTCAACTGCAAGAATGGCACCCTTCATCTGAATGACCACAGCTGCACCGATCATAACAGTACGGACAAGCTGACGAAGATCTCAGCGGTTACCTATGATCCGAAGGCGCACAGTGCCAGATGGGATGACTTCATCGTTGAGATCATGTCCGGTGATATGGAAAAGGCGAAGTTCCTGCAGAAGATCTTCGGATACGGCCTCACCGGGGATACCCGTCATGAGTGCATGACCATCCTCTACGGAGCAAGCACTCGTAATGGCAAGGGAACTCTCTGTGAAAGCGTTCTGAAGGTGCTGGGCTCCTATGGCTGTACCGCTCGTCCGGAAACCATCGCGCAGAAGAACAGCGTGAACAGCTCTCAACCCAGTGAGGACATCGCAAGACTGGCAGGAGTGAGATTTGTCAATATCTCCGAGCCCGGTAAGGGACTGGTTTTGAATGCTGCGCAGGTTAAGAGCATGACCGGTAACGACACCATCAATGCTCGTTTCCTGCATGAGAACAGCTTTGATTTTCAACCGCTGTTCAAGCTCTATATCAATACCAACTATCTGCCGGCAGTCAACGATATGACCATCTTCACCAGTGGCCGAGTCATCATCATTCCCTTTGAGAGACACTTCGATGAGTCGGAACAGGATAAGACCCTGAAAAGAGAGTTTTCGAAACCGGAAGTGCAGAGTGCCATTCTCAACTGGCTCTTGGAAGGATACGAGCTTCTGAAAAAAGAAGGATTGGGACTTCCGCCTTCGGTAAAAGATGCCACCTTCCAGTATCAGCATGATAGCGACAAGATGGTTCTCTTCATGGAAGACTGCATGGAGAGTGGGGATTACGAGGAAAGGACTTCCTCCATCTATTACCGTTACAAGGAGTGGTGTCTGGAGAATGGCCATTATGCCGAGAGCATGAGGAACTTTAAGCAGAGTCTAGAGTCAGTGGCACCAGTGGTACGTAAGCGACCACAGACCGGTGGCAACAAAACCACAATGATCACCGGTTACCGACTGCGATCTGATTTCTTGGAATAAGGACTTGGGGCATTGTGGCAAGTAAATATGGTCAATTCAAAATTTTACTCTCTATAGAGAAATTATATTTTCATCTGCCACATTGCCCCCACTGTGAAGGAGGTGGTGCCTATGTGCTAGATAGCCCAGCAGTCAGCAAATATGACTTCGGTCAGGAAAGGAGGAACCCATGAGAAAAGATCGATTCGATACATCTTCTTTTGAACGCTTTGTTCAGGAGCAGGAGCGCAGAAGCAGGTATCAGCCTGTGGATGTGCTGGCAGGCAGTAATGGCAGAGAGTTTATCGTCATGTGCAGCAGGGAAGCAGATCCGGCTCGTTGGAGTGTGGTGGGGCATCTCTTCGATGCAACATTCCTGACGCACAGAGGATTAGAGGAGTTCATCATCGATAACAATCTGCATGAATGGACAAAAGACGATGATAGGAAATATGGAAAGAAGCTCTCCAATTTCCGCAATGCAAACAACATCATTTTCTAGCCCGGAGGGGCAGTGCGAATCTCTACGTCCTTTCCCTCCAGGAACGGGCGGGGGGTCTCGCGCAGAAAAACGGCAATTTCAAACGGGTAATATACCCAATCAAACAATAGGGAGGAATTACACATGAATATCGATAAGAAAGTAACACATTATTTACGCAATTCGTGGATTGATTTCCAGACGTTTTACATCTTGGATATGATTCCGCAGAACAAGGATGACGCAGTAATCATCTTGGCACCACTGTATCCGGAGGAGGACGATATTTTCTTCGTGTGGTATCAGGGAGAGAAATACTCATTCCAGTCCTTTGACCGAATGATGGACATCCTTATTGAATGTGGCCACATTAACCGCAGATATGCAGATAGCCTGAAGAAGAAATACGAGAACACCAATACAAAGGAGATTTAACTTATGAGATACGATAATTTTACAATTGAATCTGAAACTTACAGAAATGACTTCTGGAACACGATGATGAAAGGACTGACTGCTCCTTACGAAACCATGAATCAGGGGGCTGTCAGCAGTGACACCTATGTGCTCCCTTATGACAGTAATCGCAAGTATATAGATGCGCTTAAGGAGGAATGCATCTTCCGTCAGATTGCAACAAACGTCAAATCCAAGGATTCCGATCTAGATATCTGGGTGTCCGATAGTGATGAACCGGCAGAATGGGCACCTCGTAACGCACAGCAGTTCATCAAGGATGCAGTAGGTCAGTTTGATAAGAAGAAAATGAGCTGCCATAAGTTAGCCATTATCACCAGAATGGACATGGATTTCATGCAGGACGTGAAATTCGATATGGAGAATTATCTGGTTAAGCACTTTGCCAGACGCTTCGGCAAAGCAGAGGAAGCTGCTTTTGTCAACGGATCCGGTGTGGAAATGCCTACTGGTATTCTGCATGAAACCAATGGTGCAGAAGTAGGAGTTACTGCAAAGGCACTCACCTTTGACGATGTGATTGCGCTCTACTTCTCTGCGAAGCCTGAATACCGCACAAAGGGAACATGGCTCATGAATGATGAGACTGCCAAGGTTCTTCGCACTTTGAAGGATAAGGATGGAAATCATCTCTGGAACCACAACAGCGATACCATCATGGGCAGACCGGTACAGATCTGCAATGCCATGCCATCTGCAGGCAAGGTTATCGCATTCGGTGACTTTTCCTATTACTGGATCGTCAATCGTATGCCGATCAGTGTACGTGCTATCGTGGAGCTTTATATCAGAAACCATCAGGTAGGCTATCTGGCACACGAGTATCTGGATGCGAAGCTCATCCGTCCGGAGGCAATCAAGGTGCTGGAACTGGAATAACCACAATTGAAAATCTGCCAAGCCGGAGCAATCTGGCTTGGCAAAGGAGGTGAGGATATGCAGCTTGTTGAAAATACGGACACACGTGCGGTTCCGGTTGGAGAAAAGTTCATGCTGACCATTAAGGAAGCTGCACATTATTACAATATCGGTCAGAAGAAACTGCGCAGAATGGCAGAGGATAACCTTGGCGTATTCTCTGTGTACAGCGGTAACCGATATTTGATCATACGACCAAAATTCGAGGAATTTATCATGAATTCTTCGGAGATATAAGTTCCTTTTATCTGCCGAAAGTAGTTGCTATCTCCGGTGTTTAGAGGGAATATACGATGACACTCATAGACCCTTGAAAAACAGCTACTTTTAGGCAGAAAGGAATGTGATTTTATGGCAAAGCCAACATTAGCCGAGAAGGACATTCTGAATCCTTCGGAAACAATAAAACTCTTTAACCTTAGCAATCGGAAGTTCTACAAATTCCTGAGCGAGACGGATGGCGGAGACTTTCTAGCTTACTATAAGGAACGCAAGCTGATACTTCGTGTGGCATTCGAGAAGTATCTGATGCTGAATCCAGAGATAAAGGAGGAACTTGCAAATGGCGAAAGCAGGCAGAGGAAAAACTAGGCGCGATCCCAAGCGCAGGGTACTTCGACCGGGAGAAAGCATTCGTGCGGATGGGAAGTATCAGTACAAGTATTACATCGATGGGAAGCCACATTTCGTATACAGTTGGAAACTGGAACCAACTGATCAGCTTCCTAAGGGAAAGAAACCATGTCAGGCACTCCGGGAAATGGAACGCCAGATTGAAACAGAAATCAATGTGCTCACCAATATGCCAGATGGCAATATGACCGTGTGTGAATTGGTAGACCGATACCTGCAGACCAAGACAGGTGTAAGGCAAAGTACCAGACAGGGATACATTACCGTTCAGAGAATTCTGGAAAAGCAGAGCTTTGGAAAAATGAAGATTCGTTCGGTAAAGACATCGGACGCAAAGCTGTTCCTGATCAAGCTACAGAAAGAGGATGGCAAGAGCTATAGTTCCATTCACACCATTCGAGGCGTACTCAGACCGGCCTTTCAGTTGGCAGTTGATGACGATATCCTGATGAAGAATCCTTTCGGATTTCAGTTAGCCGGTGTGGTGGTCAATGACTCCGTCACACGAGAAGCTATTACCAAAGACCAGATGAGAAAGTTCCTGAAGTTCGTACATGACGATGTGGTCTACTGCAAATACTACGAAGTAGTTTATATCCTTTTTCACACAGGAATGCGAATTTCAGAATTTTGCGGACTGACCTTAAAAGATATTGATCTGGAGAACCGAATCGTCAATATCGATCATCAGCTGCAGAGAACAGCGGACATGCGCTACATCATTGAAACTACGAAAACAGAAGCCGGAACGAGAAAGATTCCGATCACGCAGGATGTAGCAGACATGTTTCAGGCGATCATTGAGGACAGGGAGCCACCAAAGCATGAGAAACTCATTGATGGCTACGGCGGATTCCTCTTCTATGACGAGAATGGAAATCCCCTTGTGGCCATGCACTGGCAGCATCGCTTCAACCACATGGTCGGCAGATACAACGATATTTACCGAGTGCAGATGCCGAATATCACACCGCATGTATGCAGACACACCTATTGCTCGAATCAAGCCAAGGCAGGTATGAATCCCAAGACACTGCAATACCTGATGGGACATTCTGATATTTCGGTTACAATGAACGTATACACCCACATAGGATTTGACGATGCTGAAGAAGAATTAAAGCGAA
>JAUNAE010000213.1 GCA_030527765.1 Eubacteriales bacterium | reverse complement strand
TAACGATCGTCCCCAATTAACTTGGAGAAACCCCAACTAAGTTGGATGACCCAAATGATATAAGGTCGGTATCTAACAGATTTTACCGACCTTACTTAACGTTATATGAATTTTTTACTTACATGGTTTATATTTTTGTGAACTTTGAAAGGATGACGTCTCCTGTAATTCCTACAGGTACTGCATCTTTTACATTCTTTGAATTTTCTCGTTCTAATGTGGTAGCAACTTCAATACAGATTTGATTGCTTCCTTCCACACATAAGCTGGTAATATCATATTCCATAGGTGGAAGAATCTGAATTCCTGTGCTGCTTCCATTTACAAAGACTTCCACACCTTCATTAGCATCTGTAATGGTAAGTTTTACCTGATTCTCTCCATTATATGTAAACTGATTCTCGTATCGAAGGAATCCACTGAACTTCGGATTCAATTTTGTTACAGGCTCGAACTTCGGATAATCAATACTTCTGCAGATGGACACCTGGAAGTTATGAAGGAGTTCTCTTTCTTCTTTTTCAGATTCTGCCTCTTCATTTTCAAGTTCCTCTACATCAGTTTCTATATAAGCTGCACCATGAAGAAGAATGGTACTCTCAGATGGTTTCAGACAGATTTTTACTTTGTTTTCCTGGATCTTAGCTGCAATCAACTTGTTATTCCAAGGATCGTATAAAACGATATCTTCTTCCCACGGAAGATCTATAGCGCCGTTATAAAAGCTGTCATCCTCATTCACAAGCATCACCGCTTCCAAACCTTCTCCATCTGATGACTTCATGTACATTGCACGCATTCTGACAGCTGCAGGATCCAGTCTGATTTCTGCAATCTGCTGTGACTGCATGTATTGCTTCAGATCATCTAGCCTTACCATATCACAGTTTTTGATTTCCTGCGGTAATTGTCCTCCTTCACAGAGTCCAATCGGATATCCCTCTATGAATACAACCTTTCCGCCCTGTGATTTGAATTCTACAATTGCTTCTGCAGTTGCTTTTGTGATAAATCTTGCATATGGCACGATTAGCATTTTGTGGGCTTTTCCATTGATAATCAGCTGATCTGTAATCTTCGTCTGATAGAATTCTCTGTCAGAAAATGCATCCGCCGGAACAAAGTGGAAGTCGATTTGGTTCTCCTGAAGAACTCTCGCAGGCTTCTGCATGAGCATATAACCTTCGCGAAGGGCATCCTTTCCATCTGAAGTTTCCGGGTTAGCTCGTTCGCCACTATATACATTACACCACTCTGCCTCCCCATGATAGAGAATTGCAGCTGGAGTCTGAACCTGCTTCCCATCAAAAAGGGAAGTGATTCTGTTGGTATATCCCATCAATTCGCCAAAATGACGATACAACGGATCGTTTCCATCTGCATAAAAGTGAGGTGGGCAATCCTTATCCGGATATTCCTTACAATCAAACGCATGAGGGACAAAATAATTGATTCCTCGTACCAGACAGTGATCGATCAGGAACTTCTCTAATCGTACACCTTCTTCCCACCCATAGTTACCAAACAGTTCGCACATGGTTCGATCTTTCATCTCTGGATTCAACTGTCCCAGTGAGGAGCCAAGCTTTGCCAATCCGAAGTGGTAGAACTCTCCATCAGAAGGCTCTTTTTTCCAGATAAAATTATGTCGGTTTAACACTTCTCTCTGCGGATAAAGTGAATTACCGATAATATCAATTCCTGCCATAGATTGGTATTTCAAACCTCTAAAGTAATGCCCGAGGCTTGTTCCTGTTCTTGCATGCTGATTATTATCTTCGATGATATGACCGATATATTCTACTCCATGATTTCTGCACCACATACCGACCTGCTTAGAGAAGCACTCTTCTACAAGGGTTGAAACCTGATCCATATACTCATAGCGTACTTTTGCAGTCTCATTCTCACCATATTTATTTAGCCACAACAGTGGGAGATTTTTTTCAAAATCTTCCCCCCAAAGCTGATATAATCTCTTCTCCAGTTCTGCACTCCATGGGAGATCCTGACTGGTTCCTAAGAAGTTGTGCATATGATAAGCAAATCCATTACCAAGCTCAGGCTCATCGGAGAAAAATCCTGCAATCACATCTCCAAACATATCGCCAAAATGTTCAAAATGCTTCTCATACACTTCCGAGATCAGTAACTGACAGGATTCCATATCCATCATATTCATATAGGATCTGTGGGAACCACAATTCCTGGACAGATAACAGATATTAATGGTCCACTCACCTTCCTGAACTGTCCAGCAAAGCTTATCCCCTGATATAGCATTCGATATGTCCAGATATTCCCTTGTCTTTTTGTTGATTGCAGTCACACTGATTACTCGATTATCTGAGAATCGGTTATTCTTCCCACCATTTTTATTTAGTACATCAGTCAGTGTCTGTTCAAAAGAGATTTTCCTGCGCATCTGGCTCTTCAGATTAATCCTCACTTTACCTGATTTTACTTTAACCTGCTTCATCAGAACACTCTGTCTTCGAAGTCTTGCAGGGGCAGTCTCTACCGCACCAGCTGCATATCCAGTTGGAAAATGTTTGTCATCTAAGATCCAGACTTTCATTCCTAGCTTCTTTGCTTCGT
This sequence comes from Eubacteriales bacterium, assembly GCA_030527765.1. Next base: position 4,033 of record JAUNAE010000213.1, on the reverse strand, counting down.
CCAGGATAATGGCAAGATCGCTCCACCATCCATCCTGACAGAATTCTTTGTGAGGTCTGGCCTCCACACAGAATGCTCTAATATTGGCATTGTAGATTGCCTGGATATTTGTTCTGTATACTTCTTCCGATTCTCCATGAATCCATAGGAAGGGAAGAATGTGGTTGTCAAACTCTCCTTTTAAAATCTTACTGATCTCCATACGATTCTCCTTACTGATTGCAGAATGCAATAATCTGATCGATCATCTCATTTGTAAATATCTGCTGTCCATCTAATGGCTCCCTAAATCTCTCAATCGGAAGTGCCCACAACAATGGAAGGTGTGGATTCATTCTCTGATCTAGTAGTCCCACTGCTTCCGGTGCTGCCTTCGCCATCAATGCCATAAAAGCTTCATTGTGAATAAAGTCTACCAGCGGTGTCATACGATCATATACTCTTGCACGATCCGTCGATTCCACTACCACCTCAGTCTCAGCAAAAATCTCTGTCAGAGAAGTACCTAGATAAATCTGATAACATCCACTTTCCAAAATCCATCCTGACTGAGACTCACTGAATACTTTCAGTTTATCTAGCGAAATTTCAAGAGCCACAATCATCACTTCTCCGGCTTCCAGAGTCACTTTCTCGAAGGTCTTTAACTCCTTCACGGGTCGTTTCATCTTAGAATCTGATTTACCTGTATAACACTGAATTACGGCGCTTCCTGCTCTGTTCCCTGTATTTTTCACTCCAACTTTAAGAATAATCTTGCTATCTTCCAGCTTACTCTCTTTTAACTCATATGCAAAGTCTGTGTAGCTCAATCCATGACCGAATGGATAGAGAACTTCCATCTTTTTCTTCTCATAATAACGATATCCAACAAAGATATCCTCTCCGTAATACACATTTGGATTTTCCTCATCCTCCATGGTAAAGCTGAGGTATGCAGGAGTGTCTTCTAATTTCTTTGGAAATGTTTCTGCAAGTCGTCCGCCAGGCTCTCTCATGCCAAATAAGATGTCTGTAATCGCTTTTCCAAATCCTTCTCCAGCATATCCTGCATAGATTACAGCTGAGAGCTCCTTTTCAAATTCGCTGATATCCACTGCAGACCCTGCAGAAATCACCAATGTTACCGGAGTTTTCGTCTCAATCAAAGCCCGGATGAGATTTTCCTGAGACTTTGGAAGTGTCAGTTCCTGTCTGTCGCGTCCTTCGGTCTCATGTCCGTAGAAGTACCCGGCAAATACGACAATCTGATCCACATCTGAAGCAGCTGTCACAGCCTCCTCCACGAACTGTGGATTCTCATTATAAAGGTATGGAATCGTCTCGGTTTGCTCATACCCCTTCGCAAATGTAATATTTTTTCCGGCACTTTTTTTCATACATTCTAGAGGAGATTCAACCCAATATCCATTCATACCGCCGGATCCATATCCCATAATCAACGGACTTGCTGCAAGCTGACCTGCAACCAGTATCTTCTGTTCACTCTGATATGGAAGAGTCTGATTTTGATTCTTTAACAGTGCAATGGAATCCGCTGCAAGGTCTATACTCTTTACATGGAGGAGTTCCATATCGATTTCTTCATACTTTGTATTCTCACAAAGCTCCACCAAAGCCTGTACCCTTTCCACTGAACGATCTAGACAAGCTTCATCTACTTTCTGCTCCAGCACTGCACGTTCCAAATCTTTTGAATGGCAATCCGATGCAAGTGTCTCTACATCCATTCCTGTCGCATGTGCCTGGGTCTTGTCTCTATGGATGGCAGCCCAGTCGCTGACTACCACACCATCGTACTTCAAATCATTTCTTAAGTAATTCATGAGCATCGAACTGGAATTCACATAGCTGCCGTTGACTTTGTTGTAAGAAGTCATCAAAGTCCATGGCTTTTCAATGGTAAATGCTTCCTCAAAAACCTTCAAATATACTTCTTTTAATGCGCGTTCACTGACAACTGAATTCGTCGTCATTCTCTGATATTCCTGATGATTGACCGCATAATGCTTTGCACAAGCTGCAATTCCTTCACTCTGAAGTCCTTTTATATAATGTCCTGCAATCTGTCCTGTCAGAATCGGATCTTCTGAAGCATATTCAAAGTTTCTTCCACACAGAGGTGATCTCTTAATATTCATTCCCGGGCGAAACATCCATCTGACGATATCCGTTCTTCCTTTGCATTCTTTACCCATATAGGATGCAGTTTCTTCTGCCGCTGCTCTGTTCCAGGTCATACCAAGGTTTGTCATAGAAGGAAAACAAACCGGATGATAATCCTGACTTTGCGCCTCTAACGGAAGTCTATAGTAGTCGTCTCCACCTCTTGGATTATCAAGGGGTGTGATTCCTGTCATCTCTAATCTATCATTTTTCCCGACTGTACCATTCTGTTGTGCCAGGTATTCACATTTTTCTAATATTGTCATATCACTCATATTATTTACCTTCTTGACCGTCTATTAGTTTTATTTTAATTCAAAGAACTGTTTCCTCTTCTAATTTCCAAGTCTGCATGAATCTGATCATGCTTTTTATCCAGATCAAACTGCATGATCATAATGAACGCTACTGCGGCTACCGCAAATGGAATATAAAAATATCCGGTTTTGATCATATTCAGTGCTGCGGCTGATTGTACTTCGGCACCACCATCATAGTGGCCAATCTGAAGAAGTAATCCCCAGATTGCTGCAGAGATTCCCGATCCAAGTTTCTGGCAAGCTGAATATGCTGCCATTCCAAGACCTACTGCACTGATTCCTGTTTTCCACTCACCAAAATCAAGTGTATCTGCAAGAATACCTGTCATACATGCTCCGGCAAGGCCTGAACCTGCGGATCTGATTACGATGCCAGCAATCAGAACCGTCATATTTGTTGGGAATAACATCATCACTCCGGTTCCAACCAATGCACATACCATTCCAATGCGGAAAGTAATAACCTTGCCAAATTTCCCCATAAAGAAGGACGAAAGCATAAGGAATATTAGCATTGCCACATTTCCTGCGTTTGCAAGTACCGAATAAGCATCACGGTTACTTAAAATATCTTCACAATAATAGATAGTTGCTGTACTCTGAAGTCCAATGATCATCCAAAGACCAAAGCTCATAACGATAAACATCAGCCAGTACTTGTTTTTTAGAAGGGCTTTTACGGATTCCTTCACATCTCCGTCTTTTTTTGCTGTTTCTAACGTACTCTCTACCACATGATTTCCTACCAGTACTCGTTCCTTTGTTCCAAAGAAGCAAAGTAATTCGAAGAGAATTCCTGTTATTGCGTAAATTGCAACAGTAATGATCCAGGCCATCTGATTATCTCCAAATACATTTACAAGTTTTAATGCTGTTGCACTGACTACCATTCCTGAAAATGTTCCAGAGAACATCGAGAACACTCCAAGAATTCCTCTTTCATATGGATTATCTGTTAAAAGAGCAGCCATCGTAATATATGGAACCGCCATTGCTGTTGAAATTACTGCACTTGCCAGAAGGTAAGTTGCAAATACATAGATATACTTGATTGCATCCGGTGCAAAGGAAGGCACTGTAAATGCAAAAATATTGATCAAAGCATATGGGATACACATCCTTAAAATCCATACTCTTGCTTTTCCGTGCTTCGATTTTGTTCGGTCAACCATATTACCCATGATCAGATCTGTAAATCCGTCAGATACTCTTACGATCATAAAGATAATACCGACGATGCCACCGCTTAAGTGCATATAGTTTGTATAGAAAAATAACAGGAAGGCACTTAAAATTGTTGCCATCAGTCCTGATCCAAAGTTTCCACTTGCATAAGAAAGTCTCTCAGCTACACCAAGCGATGTATTACTCTCGTTTGAATTCGTAAATATTTTCATGTTCATCCTCCATGTAATTAAGCATAATTCCTATATCAGTTATTTCGTATCCGGATTTTATATTTTCATTATAGCAAGACCCCTAAATAAAATAACGTGAATTGTAAATCGAGATGCAATCCTTACGACTTACATTTCTTTCAAAATAGT
>JAUNAE010000212.1 GCA_030527765.1 Eubacteriales bacterium | reverse complement strand
TCCTGCAACAAAATTGCCTAAGGGGAATTTACACACAAATATGGACTTGACTAATATTCTTGCAAATGGATTACTTAAAACAATTGTTCCTTTCGAAAACAAGAATTTACAAGGCAGAAAATAAACGTGATTGGAATATACTTCTAAATAAAGGAAAGTGAAATCAAATTCAAGAAATCATTTGTAACGGATATAACAAAAGCTTATAATTTGGTTGTGAAACTTACAAAAGATGACTAGAAGAACGAGGATAAAATTTATATGATTCATGGAAACAGAAACTCTTTGAAAAAGAAATGGTTCATTTGTTTTTCCTTATGGTTACTGCTGACACTGCTTGCGTCTTCCACCGTATTTGCAAAAACAGCAGAAAAGCCCTCTCAGCAAATTGCAGGACCGTCCTCCATCAGGATTTATGTGGGACATAATAAATCATTGAACTATCAGGGATTTGGAAAACGTGTATATAAGATCGATGACACATCCGTTGCAAAAATCCAAAACAACCAAATTTGCGGATTAAAAGAAGGAAAGACATACCTGTATGTCTCTTACCTGACTTCAGCGAAATATCGTTATACCTGCATCAAAATTCCGGTGACTGTTTCAAGACAAAAACAAAAAATCACTGTAGTGAAACCATCCGAAAATTTCTTCGGTGGGATGACCCATTCCCTGCAGGCAAAGGCTCGCACAACATGCACCTATCACTCTTCCAACAAAGACGTGGCAACAATTAATGAAAAAGGTGTCATTAAAGCAATTCATCCGGGTAAGACCAAAATTACGGTAACTGCAAAAGATACGAAAACTTTTCACAAAGCAACACTCACCTTTACCGTTGGAGTATCTCATCCATATGAGGTCATTCTATATGATGATTATGGCAAACAACTCAAGAGTGTGATCACTCAGAAGAACTTTGAAGTACCGGTCGAAAAAGATGAGGCAACGCGTACATTTGTCGGATGGTCCACGTTCCGAACACATGACATCAAAAAAGTTTCTTATTATCCGGGAGATGTCGTAGTGCTAAAATCAGCTAAAACAAACTTATATGCGGTTTACTGTGAGAATTCCTCTGTAACTCGGCCGAATTCTCTCCCATCTCTTTCAAAGAAGTACAGCAAACTGATTATCGTCGGGGACTCCCGGGCAAACCGCACGAACCTGCGGCTTCAGCATCTGGATTATTTCAAAGACAACAGCAATGTTGAAATTATCGGAATGGAAGGAGAGGGCCTGCAGTGGTTCGATGAAACCGGAAAGAAGTTAATCATTCAGAAAATCCGACAGAATCAATCCAATAAACCGGTAGCTGTTGTAATGATGCTTGGTGTGAATCATCTGGTGAAACCTGATGATTATTATACTTCCTATACAAAGTTCGTTAAGGATACCGCTGATATGAATGTCTCACTTTTTACGGCAACCATCAATCCATACAACCAGATCATGGTGGAAGCAACAGACGGCATGCCTCGCTATTACAAAATTTACCAGCAGCGCAACAAAATGCTGAAATCCGTCAAAGGCATGAAAGTGATTGACACATGCAAATATCTTCAGCGAACAGGATATGTTTTTGACCAGGCCCTCTCAAATTTCAACAATTCAGGAATTGATGACGGACTGCATTACAGCACGAATACATACTTGCGGATTTTCAAATATGTCGTGGACAGCGTCAACAACAGCATTTGATTAATAATTCTAAAAAATATATAATACAACAACAGCTTTATTTCGTGCGATAGAAATAAAGCTGTTGTTGTTTGAAAAAGCCTAATAATTTTGGGAATATTATCATTGATTTTTTGTATGTTTTTTCAATAAAAAAATTCCTTTACCACCACATCAATATACGGTACAGTTAATATATCAGTGACAGGATTTGACTCTGGTATTGGAGGTGTTTCATGAGAAGAAAACGTAAGCTGAGAGCAGTGCTTCTCTGCGCTGCACTCACCCAGACATTGTGTGTCGCATCCCCGTGTTCTGCATGGGCGGGATCTGAGGATAATCTTATAACGCAGGGGGATTTCACCGAGGGGATCGGTTCCTGGTCTATGTACCTGGAAAATGGACGTGCTTCCCAGTTTGTAAATGGACAGGGACAGCTTCAGGTGGACATCGAAGACGTAGGTCCGGAAGACTATTCTGTGCAAACGTACTGGGATGGTTTTCAAATGAGAGAAGGCTGTACGTACAGAATTTCCTTTGATGTTTCTTCGTCTGTTCAGCGCTCTTTTCAGTGGCGTGTTCAGCTGAATGGCGGAGATTATCATGCTTATGCTACGGACAAAATGTCCGTCGGTACAGAAATGACACATTATGAGACGACCTTCAAGATGGAAGAAGCTTCGGATATGGCTCCGCGCTTTTGCCTGAATCTTGGAGTCCAGGATGGGGCTCCCGGGAATATTGGATTCCATAGCCTCTGTTTTGACAATTTTGTCATCTGTTTAATCGATGATTCCGGGGCAGTAAGCCCGGAAGAAGGGAACACTATTATGAAAATAAATCTTAATCAGGTCGGTTATAAACCGGCATCTCTGAAACAGGCTGTTATACGTGGCGGAGCCGCAGGAGGCACCTTTGCGGTTCTGGATGAAAAAGGGAATTCTGTCTATAACGGTGAACTGACACAGGAACAGTTCAATGCAGGTTCTCAGGAAACAACCGCTCTTGCGGATTTTTCCGCTCTGACAACACCCGGTGTATATAAGCTCTCGGCTGAGGGATATGGGGAGTCTGCGCCTTTCCGGATCGACGAGAATGTTTATCAGGATCTGGCTGCAGATGCGTTTCATCTGTTTTATCTCCAGCGTTGTGGTGTTGTAGAAGATCCGGTTTACGGTCATGAAGCCTGCCATACACAGGATGGGGAAATCTATGGAAAAGCCGGAGAAAGCATTGTAAGCCACGGTGGATGGCATGATGCCGGAGATTATGGACGATATGTTGTGGCCGGTGCCAAAGCAGCAGCAGATTTGCTTCTCGCTTATGAAAATTACGGGGGTCAGTTCGGAGATGATACCGGGATTCCGGAGAGTGGAAATGGAATACCGGACATACTGGATGAAGTGAAATACGAACTTGACTGGCTTCTCACCATGCAGGATCCTGCGACAGGTGGAGTCTACCACAAAATTACCGGAGAGAATTTCCCGGGTGTTGTCATGCCACAGGATGAAACAGAAAAAATGGTAATTTCTCCGATTTCAACTACAGCGACTGCAGATTTTGCGGCGATTATGGCAATGGCCGCGCGATTGTATCCGGAAGAAGCATATAAGAAAACCTGTCTGGAAGCAGCTTCGAAAGCATGGGCATATTTTGAGCAGACACCTTCTGATACCGTTGGATTTAAAAATCCTTCGGGAATTGTGACCGGTGAATATGACGATCCAAGAGATACGGATGAGCGTTTCTGGGCAGCGGCAGAACTTTACCGGACAACGGGAGAATCTGTTTATGCAAAGGCGGCTTCTCAGATGGATGTTTCCACCATCCAGGCAGATCTTGGCTGGCAGGATGTCGGGGTTTATGGATTGTATGCGTATGCACATGCTGCCGATGAGCAGGATTCCTTTGGTAAAACTGCAGTATCACGTCTGGAAGCGATTGCACAGGCGGCACTTGCCAATGCGCAGACGGATTCTTACGGGTCTTCTCTGACTCCGGAGGAATATGTCTGGGGAAGCAATATGTACCTGGCGAATAAAGGGGTCATTATGCTTATGGCAAATGAGTTCCGGCCGGATGATGCATATGTAACGGCGATAGAGCAGCAGCTCCATTATTTGCTTGGAAATAATACGACTTCCTATAGTTATGTAACAGGTTATGGCGCCCGCCCGGCGGAAAATCCGCATCATCGTCCGTCCCAGTATGTTGGAACAGCGGTGAAGGGTATGCTTGTGGGCGGCCCAAATGCAGGTCTGCAGGATCCTTGTGCAGCCAGTGCACTGCAAGGTGCGGCACCGGCTGCATGCTATATTGATAATGATCAGAGCTACTCTACCAACGAGATCACCATATATTGGAACTCCCCGCTGGTATATCTGATCGCCGGAATCAACGCACTTGTGGAATAAGTCAAACGCAGATCAGCTGCGAAGCGGCTGATCTACGTTCATGAGCAAACAGCAAAGAGGATTATGAAGGTCTGTTTGGTTTTCGGATCAGATTCGACTTCCGCATTTTTTGCAGAAATAGGAATCATAATCGAGTGGCTGTCCACAATGAGGGCAGCAGTTTAATACCGCTGTATTCCACTGAGGTACCATAGAATAGTGATTTACCGGAATTGTTGTAACCGGTCGGAACTTTATGGTGTTGGCGCTTAAGTAAAGAGTTACGAGTATGAACAGCAGAAAAAGTTCGATTCGTGAAGTCAGTAGTGTGAAGAGAATGCGAGGATGATAATACCTTGCAATTCCGTCATAGATGTACATAATTGTTGTGGCGCCAAGGGCGATGGTTGGAAGCCAGCTAAGCTTTACGATACGGGTTAATCGGCTGTACTTATACCGGGAATTGATGATGGACCAAATTCCAAGCAGCAGCCAGCAGACACCTGCAATGATGTTGAAGAAATAGACAAAATAATGTAATTTATCTTCAAACACAAAGTCGGATACGACTCTCCATAAAAAAGAGGCAACATAGCATCCACTTAACAAAAACATTAAGATGCCGAGTTTGTATGGGGAAACCTCTGTGAAAAGAAAAAAGGTGAGTACGAGATACAATCCGACACATGCCAGACTTGACCAATAGATGGAGCTGTCTTCTGTAAAACCGGCTCCTTGTGTATTGGAAAAATGGACATTCAGGTAGGATAAGATCGGAAAGAGTGCGGCAAGCAAAGCAGCTGCAGCAGCAAATTTTCCCAGGTGGTCTGATCTTTTATAAAATTGATTTGGCATTTCTGAATACATGTGAATTCCTCCTTTTGAACTGGTTTCATTGTATTCGTGAAATTGCATGTTCCGTAAAAATGTTTTAACCGCATCAAGTAACGGAAGCGGATTGCGAATGACCGCTTGACTCCGGGAAAAGATTTATTTGAACATAAAAAAGGAGGAGCAAATGAAATTAGAACAGGTTTTTGAAAAGAAAGTTTTTCGGACAAAGATCAAGTCCGATCAGGTTCGGTGGAATGAGATTGGATTCGGATATTTTGTTTCACCATTTATGGCATTGATTTCCAATGCGATTTTTGCGGCCTATCTGAATCGATACTATGTAGATGTCATTGGATGGACCAAACTTGGCGTATTTTCTACCATTCTTCCAATGTTTTCCGTTGTATTTGTCATACTGGGAAATATCATGATCGGAAGAATGATTGACTCGACCCGTACTTCTCAGGGGAAAGCCAGACCATATTTGCTGATCTCGATCCCGATTCTGGCAATTGCCATGCTTCTTATGTTTTCAGTGCCTTTCGAGGGAAGCGCAATCGTGCAGATCATTGGTATTACCGTGTCTTATAATCTCTACTATGCAATTGCTTATCCGTGTTATTATACGGCACACAACTCCATGGTTTCTCTTTCTACAAGAGATACTGATAAGAGAGGTATTCTCGCAACTCTGTCCAATGCTTCCACAGTAGCGGCAGCGGGACTTGGCGGAAGTATTCTTGTGCCGTTTTTCCTGCAGAGCTATATGTTTGTTGTCGGGGAGAATGGTCTGGATGCGGCGGCAAGTTATCAGCACTGGAGAGTTCTGGCCCTTGCTCTGGCAGTTGTGACTGCAATTGGTGTTCTCCTGGAGTACTATTTTACAAGAGAAAGAATTACGGAGGAATCTCAGGGTGTCGAACAGAAAACTTCTGCCTCTGTGGTTTCTATGAAACAGCACGCAAAAGCATGTACCAGTGATAAGTACTGGTGGATGATCATTCTTTTTGTTTTGATCTTCCAGATGGGACAGGCGTTTAAGAACGGAATGATGGGCTTTTATGTCCGCTGGATGTTTGATGATGTTATGAATTCAGTGAGCCCTGAGCAGACTTCCGGAACGATGATGTCCGCTCTGGGTGTGATCGGCGGTATTCCGTCGGTTCTCGGTATGGTCGTTGCCTGGCCGATTGCAAAGAAACTGGGCAAAAAGAACTCGATTGTGTTGGGTCTGTTCCTCGGAATTGCCGGCGGTATGGTCGCTTTTCTGAATGTCCATGATTTCAAAACCGTATGTGTCGGAATCTTTCTGAAGAGTCTTGGCATCATCCCGGCACAGTTTGTCATGCTGGCGCTTGTGTCCGATGTGCTGGATCATCTGGAGGCAAAAAACGGATTCCGAAGCGATGGTTTCACCATGGCGATTTACAGTGCGATCTTTGGAGCGCTGGGGGGATTGTGCAATGGTATTCTGAATGGATTACTGAAGTTTGCGGGTTACGTCAATACCGGTATTCCGGCAGATCCGGTGGCTAAGATGCCGATTGAGAATCTTGCTACATGGACCGGCGAAATCGCTTATCGCCAGATGGGTGGCGTCGAGCAGGTACTTGCCTTCTTGTATCTTGTGGTGGACATCATTACCTTTGCCATCAGTATCATCCTGATCTGGAAACTGAACGTAGAAAAGAATCTTAAAGAAGAACAGGTATAAGTGAAGAACAGG
>JAUNAE010000211.1 GCA_030527765.1 Eubacteriales bacterium | reverse complement strand
CATATAGTTGAGATCCAGAACTAATAAAAAACATCGCCAATAGCGTTTTCAATAGTATTTGACTCTATAGCAACTTCTTGCTTTTTAGGTCAAACAAAAGCATCCTGATGTTCGACCCTATGTCAGTTTTTTCCAATTTTAATCAAATAGAAGCATCTCAGGTCATAAATTCAGAAGTTCCATCTTCTGCTTTCTTGTAAGTTGTTTGATCTGATACTCCCGGCGCATGGCTTCTTCTTTGGTTCGATACCCTTCATAATATACAAGGGTTACCGGCCTCTTCGTTTTCGTATACTTCGCGCCGTTTTTTCCTTCGTTATGAGCTTTGATTCTCTTTTCCAGCTGATTGGTCCATCCGGTATAAAGAGTCTCATCCGCACATTTCACCATATATGTATAATTCATAATCTTTTTGCAACGGTTATAAGGTTCCCTTTATCGTTACAAATCCTTTCTACCATTCTCTATTGCGAAAAATTCTTCTCAATTCCATTACCAAATGAGCTTTCGCTTTCCGCTTCTTGCTTATCTGCATTCAACTATAGTATCATAGCAAAAGGAACATTCGCAATCCTCTGCGAGGCCGTCGATATTCCACACCTATACATGGGAGGATCATCATGATTGCTTTTTTTCTTGCACCGATTTACATTTTGGTGAATTATTATATTCTCTGGAGACTGCTCCACTGGATGGGAAGCTTCGGTATGCTGTTTCAGCATCCTCTGATGCAGTTCTTTGTAATCCTTATCTATATTTTCTTTGCGAGCAGCCTTCTGACCAGTTTTCTTGTAAAACATCCGACCTGGCTGCAGAGGCTGTTAAAACACACCAGCAACTATTTTCTGGGAACGCTTCTTTATATACTGATGACTCTTCTTGCCGTGGAAGGATTGGAGCTCCTTCTCAAATATGTTTTCCATATTTCCTGGCTTCGCTCTTCCACCGCCTTCGCAGTGACCGGTTTTTTCGCCATCGTACTGATTCTCTTTATCAGTCTCAGTGGAGTTTTTCACAGGCGCCGCCTGCAGCTTAAGCATTACGAAATAACCATTCCAAAGACGTTGGAAAATGGGCCGGATTCTCTCAAAATTGTGCTTCTGGCAGATACCCATTTTGGTTACACCATCAATGAAAAAACAGCTGCTGCCCTGGCTGAACAAATAAATGCCATCCGACCGGATCTCATCTGCTTTGCAGGAGATATCTTTGACAATGACTTTGATGCCATGAAATCTCCCCTCGCCATTCAGGAAGCTCTGAAATCTCTCCAGTCTACTTACGGGACCTATGCCTGTTGGGGAAATCATGATCTGAATGAACCTATTCTCGCGGGATTTACCTTCCATCACGGAAATGCTTCTTATGAAGATCCCCGCATGACAGAATTTTTGAAAAAAGCCGGAATTCAACTTCTGGAGGATGAGTACCTTCTTATAAATAATCAGTTCTATCTCGTTGGAAGAAAAGATCCTGCCCGGGCAAAAAAAATGCAGGATCCGCGCATGGAACCTGCCAAACTTCTCGCCCCTCTGGATGCTTCCAAGCCGATCATTGTCATGGATCATCAGCCAAAACAGCTCCGGGAATTATCTCTTGCCGGAGCCGATCTTGATCTCTGCGGACACACCCATGATGGTCAGCTTTTCCCCGGAAACATTCTGACCTCTCTCATGTGGGAAAACTCCTGCGGTTATTGCAAAAAAGATCAGATGCACAATATTGTAACCTCCGGCGTTGGAATCTGGGGACCCAATATGCGCGTCGGAACTACCGGTGAAATCTGTGTCATTAACGTTCATCTTCAATCAGATTCAAAACCGTTTTAATCTCTGTCTCAACCACGCCACTATAAAAAGCAAGTCCGCTATATCTTATATTTCCTCGATATAGTGAACTTGCTTTTTTAACACCCCATATTTTTGTCAAACGGATATTCGCAATCCGCTTCGCTACTTGCTCATAACCGAATAGCTGCTCCGCAGCTTATCAGTGGGAGCTTGAACTCCCACTGATACAAGCAAGTCCCCACCCACCGCTTAATGCTCTGCGCATTTGAAGCGGGGGACTTACTTGATTCGGTTAAACCGCTGTTAACGATAATGACCTTGTTCCTATACACTGCTTTCCACTTGCAATCCCAAACTTCTTTTCGCAGGTTATAATCTGATTTCCTGTCTCATAAATCCGACAAAGGATCCCGCAAATGTAACGATCATCAATGCAATCAGACCTACCAGATGCGGCCATACAAGAAGCAGGCTCTGTCCAAGTGACAAATATCCGGAAATCGCTCCTACAAGCTGATTCACAGTAACCGCATTCACCGCTCTTGTCGTCGGACTCATAATTGTAGAAACCGCTTCACTGTACAGATAATACGGAGAAATACGGTTGATTCCAAGTTCCAGATTATAATTGCTCAGAGAATTCAGCATTGCATTGTACTGTGTATCAATCGGGTATGCTGCGTTTGCAATAATATTTGCCAGAAGACTCATAAAGATTGCAAAGAAAATCCAAAGTGCGATGACTGCAAGCGCAGAAGTCGCAGAGTGTCGGCATACCACCGAAAATAAAATGGATAAGGCAAGCCAGAATGCAATATATACGACGGTAAATAATAAGAAGAAAAAGATTCTTCCAATTTCCTCTGCTTCCGGTGCCAAACCGGTACTGAGAACCCCCACTGCTCCCATACCGATTCCAATAGTAAATACAATCAACGCAATTACCGTGGTACCTGCCAGAAATTTTCCTATAATAATGGCATCTCGGTAAATCGGCTGTGCTACCAGTCGATTCAGTGTTCCCTGACTTCTCGCACTGTTGATTGCATCAAACCCCAAAGCCAGACCGAGAAACGGTCCCAACAGTGCGATAAAACTCATAAAGGATGGAATTGAATTTCCACTGGTTGTAAATAGTTTCAGAAAAACGAAATTGCTGTCTTGGGCTAAGGCATCACTTAGTCCGGACAATGCTCCATAGAGACTGGCAAAACTTGTCACACAAATCAAAACCAGCATAATCAAAAATCTTCTGCTTCTGAGATGATCCGCCAGTTCTTTTCTGTACAATGCAGCAAGTCCCGTCCGGCTGATTTCTTTACTCTTTGCCTTTCTTTTTTCCCCGTCGATGGAAGAATCCCCGACCGGTTTCATTATTGCTGTCATCTTCATTTGACTGTCCCGCCTTTTCAAAATATAAGTGATAAATTTCATCCAGATCTCCGCCCCTCTGGTGCATATGAAGAATGGTGTAGCCATTTTCACCCAGGAAACGTGTCATAGACTGTCTGATATCCACATCTGATTCTACAAGGAAGGTATTTCCTTCTTTTCCTACATTTGTAACTCCCGGCTGATTCATAATCTGGCTCAGCACCTTGTCATCGCATGGTGTCATCTGCAGCTCCAGCCGATAATGATTTGCCTCCTGTACCTGCTTCGCCAGATCCTTGATCTTTCCGCAGGCAATCAACTGACCTTCTACAAAAATACCAACTCTGTCACAAATCTGCTGAATCTGATACAGCTGATGAGAAGATATCAGCAGTGTTCTTCCATCTTCCTTCGCCAGTTTCTGCATCAATGCAAGCAGTTCTCTCAAGCCTTCCGGATCGATACCCAAAGTCGGCTCATCCATAATGATGATTTCCGGATCCTTCATAAGGACATCCGCAATTCCGAGACGCTGCCTCATACCTCTGGAGTAAGTGCCTGTTTTTTTATCCGCAGCTTCCTGCATACCAACACGTTCCAGAAGCCGGTCCACTCTCTCATCAATTTCTTCTTCGGAAAGACCATTCAGCCGCCCGGTAAACCGAAGATTCTCTCTTCCTGTCATATCCGAGTAAAATCCCACATTATCGGGCATATATCCAACGATACTTTTCACGGAAATCGGATCTATGGTGCAGTTATGACCTTTGATGTATGCCTCTCCCGAAGTTGGTTCTGTAAGCCCCAGAAGCATCAAAATGGTCGTTGTCTTTCCCGCACCGTTCGGTCCAAGCAGTCCGAATATCTCACCTTTTTCAATATTCAGATCCAGCTGATTGACAGCAATTTTTTCACCGTATGCCTTCGTCAGCTGTTTTGTTTTAATGATACTCTCGGACATAAGTTACCTTCTTCCATACTTTTTGAAAACAACGCCCACACCTGCAACCAATGCAAGGATTACAACAATTGCCGTCACACCCCAGGAAGTTCTTGTTTTCACAGATACTCGCAACTGTGCATTGCTGGTTACCACATCGTTGGATACGGTAATCTGTGTTACATAATCACCGGTAATGGAATCTTTCGCCGGTTTAATCGCAGCCGTGATTTCCTTTGTTGCCCCTGCCTCCAAAAGATCAATGGTGGATTCATCAAAACTTACTTCCCAGTCTGTAGGAGCACTGGATTGCAGATTCAGGTTTTTCAGATCTGTATTGCCTGTATTGGTAACTGTCAGAGTGACTTTCTTTTCCTGATTTGAATATGCATCCAGACTCAAATTGCCTGTCGGAGTAGAAAGAGATACTTCATAGGATCCTGTAACAACTACTTTCAGATCCATTGTCAAAGTCTCATCTGCAGAAATTGCTGTACACGGAATGTGATATTCTCCCTCTTTAATGGTTTCCGGAGGTGTTACAGAAATCGTCAGTCCCTGGCTTTTTCCCGGTTCTACATTGATACTTGCAACCTGATTGCTTTCTCCGGAAGGTGTGAAACCAACCTGCCATCCGGCATCTGCCTGTGCAGATAACGCATAGGACTGTGCCGTTGCTCTGTTATTAATAATGGTTCCATCAAAGGAAAAAGCTGTTCCGGAGATTCCCTGCTGTTCCGGGTACTCTGTTGTGAAAGAACCTTCTCCATTCATTGTCTCAGAAATCGTGACTTCCACATTCAAAAGATAAGCCGTGCCGCCTTCGGTCGGTGTCGCCAAAAGTCCCAGTGTGTAAGTTCCTTCCTTTACATCTTCAGGAATCGTCAAATTATATTTTGCAAGAGCACTGTCTGCTTCTGCTGATTTGTCATTGATACGAATTCTGCTAATTTCATTAGAGGAACCGGAAAAATAACCATTCCATCCTTCCGGAAGATTCTGGGTGGAAAGACTCAAATCATACTCAGATCCACTAATACTTGCAAAATTCAAATCAAACGTAATGGAATCTCCGGCTTTTGCAGTGACTCCCGGATAAGTCGTACTCATGGAAAATCCGGCTGTCTCCCCGGAAGTCGTTGTATCCGAAGGCACATCCTCTTTATCATCTGCAGCTGCATCCCCGGTCTCATCTGTTTCTTTTGAGTCTTCTGTATTTCCCGTCTCCGCAGAAGTTTCTGTGGTATCCGCTTCTCCTTCTGCGTTCTCTGTTTCCCCAGCATCCTCTTCCGTAGATTCAACCGTTTCCTCTGCAGCTGTGGTCACTTCCTCTGCCATTGCCGGCAAAGCAGCTCCTGCACCTCCAACTCCGATCATCGCCGCAAGAGCTATCGCCTTAACCCGACCAGCATTCACCTTTTTCCAATAGTTTTTGTTTCTCATAACCCTGACTCCTTTGCTTATTCTTATCGGGAACACCCGTGTTATTTTTTTGAACAAAAGGAGCATATCATCCATAGCTGAAATGAAGCTGAAATACACAGAATGGTCACAGAATATCACAAACTCTTCACAAATTTCTTCTATATTTGGACTCAGTTAAGAAATATTCTTAGAAATGAGTAACAATAATCTGATATACACATATATTTACAAAAAAGAAAATGTTATCCACATACTTCTCTTCATCTCAGTCGTGAAAAGTGGATAACAATCAAGTGAAAAACAGCTGATTTGGAGTTTTTATGAAGATATTACTATTAACCGAGGATTCTCTCTTTTCGAATCAAATAATAAACTTACTGTCTCCAGTAAATTATCAACTCAAAATATATGGAAGAGAAAAGTTTTTTACAGCCGTCCAGTCCGATTCCTACGATCTCATTCTTCTGGATGAAATGGTTGGAGATGTTTCCGGCTGTCACATTGCAATGTCCTTACGAGATTCCGTGATTCCCACACCGATTGTCATGTTTCTCTCCGTCAGTTCTCCGGATGATCGTATACAATGTCTGCATTGTGGTGTCGATTATCTTTTGAACAAAATGTTTGATCCAAGAGAGCTGTTTGCATACCTGGAATTTATTCAAAAAAAATCACACTTTCTTGACAAGAAGCAGGTTTTTGGAAATACCACTCTTGATACTTCAAATGCAACTCTCATTCAAGGGATTTCTGAAGTTTCTTTATCAAAAAAAGAACTGCAATTACTGCAGCTGCTTTTTCAATCCGGGCATTGTCCCGTTTCAAAATCTTCCATGCTGGCCCGTGTCTGGGGTGCAGATTCCTGTGCCTGTGATAATAACGTGGAAGTTTACATCGGATTCCTTCGCAAAAAGCTTCATCAGGTTCAATCAAACATTCAAATCCATTCCACACGTGGACTGGGATATCATTTAGAGCTCACAAATTAAGCAAGTCCCCACCCAACGTTTCAAATGCACTGAGCATTAAGCGGTAGGTGGGGACTTGCATTTTTTCCAATAACGAAAAAGAGTATCTGCATTGCAGATACTCTTTAAAGTGAAGCATCGGGGATTCGAACCCCGGACAACTTGATTAAAAGTCAAGT
>JAUNAE010000210.1 GCA_030527765.1 Eubacteriales bacterium | reverse complement strand
AGAAAGTTGCTTCGCAACTGCCGAACTCGCGCGCGAATCCTCTTACGAGATTCGCAATTTAAAGCAAGTTCAACTGTTGAACACTGTGTTGCAGCTGCCGTACTCGTGCGAGATTCTGATCACTCCATATTCTTAAGTGCGTCACTCTTCGGAATTCTGCGGATTTTTCTCATCTGCAGAAGAGAAATCAATCCATAGCAGAGTACTCCGAGAACAAACATTTTCACATAACAGCTGTTGGAAATAATGTAAGGAATGTATCCTGTCATTTCCGTATATAAATAGGAGGTAAAAATAATTCTGAGCATTCCGTCGATCAGGGGAACACTGATGAGCAGAGAAAGTACGACAACTAAGGAAGTTGCAACGATATACAATCTGCCGATTTCAGAATCCCTGAATCCGAGAATCTTCGTCATGGAAATGGAAGAGGCATTTTTTTCCAGAATCTGTTTGCTCAAAAGATACATAAGCAGAGCAAAGAGCAGAACACCGGCAACATCAAAGATACCCATCATATTTCCCATAGATACCAGGAGCTGATCCGACACTTTTGTCAGGGCATCCACCGTGAGTGTAGCGGCAATGTGATCGGAATCCAGATCCGTAAGTTCTTCATTGCTGAAATAACCGGTGAAGGCATCTGCCTTTTCATTGAAGGTTTCCAGATAGAGATCCCGTGGCAGGAAGATCGCCATTTGGGACTGAAAGTCGTAAACGCTTGATACAGAAAAAGTGAATACTTCGGATTCATCATAAGGATCTTTCAGCTTGAGAGTATCTCCGGCTTCAATTCCGTATTTCGCAGAAAGAGAGTAGGAAACAGCAATCTGATCTGCAGAAAACTCAGCAGAAACATATGCACTGTCATCCCATATGCCAAAGACCGACACCTCATCTTCTTTGAAGGATTTGTCCATGGTTTTCAGAGAGGTCATCAGGTATTTCTCTGCCTGAGGATTGTCGGTTTCCTCCGGATCGCTTAGAACATATTGATAATCACAGATACGGTCGTTCACAATGATCTCTTTGTAATCCAACAGAAGTGGTTTGAACATACTTCCGAACACGAGAAGGGTTCCTCCAATGAGAATTCCGAGAAACAGTGTCAGGTAATTCGGAAGGTTCTGAAGAAGAATGCGCATGCGGAATCGATGGATAAAAGGAATCTTCGTATTCAAACGCAGTGCTTTCTTGCGTTTCCTTCGGCTGAGATCATGGCGAAGGAAGTTCAGAGGAGACAGACGCAGTTTGCGGAAAAGCACCAGGAAATTAATGAAAGCCATAAGTACCAGAGGGACAATGGTTGTCAGGAAAAAGGCATCTGCGTTCCAGAGGGTCTCATAAGGTGCGAGACTGTAGCTGTTGTAGTAGATCGTTTGGAAAAGCTTTGCGCAGACAGTGTATCCCGCAATGTTTCCGAGCACAGCAGCCACGAGACTTACAAGAAACGGAAGAATCATATAGTGTCTGAGCAGTTCTGAGCGTTTGAATCCGGAAGCGCGGAGGGTTCCGATGACACCGGCTTCTGACACGATGGTGCTGCTGATAGTGATGGCAAATACGAATGCCAGTACAAGTGTGATGATGTAGTCGATGACGAGAATCATAGCCTTGTCGCTGCCCATATCATCTCCTGTGAAGTTGATTGCCTGATTCAGATATCTTGGAAGATAATCGGTAAGTTCAGGAAGAGAAGCTGCGTCCTCCGGAGAGGATGCGGTCAGCTGCTCCATTGCGTGAGCGGTGAGGACATTTTTCAGAGATTTGATCAGATCTTCGGATTTTTCTTTCGCTGCGGCTTTGTCCTCCCGGTCTATGAACTCCGGATAAAGCCATGCGTAGTTGTAACTGACATGACTGGACTCAAAGGCACGAAAGCCTTCCGGAGTCATAACGGCGATAGAAAAATTGATGGAGTCAAACATCATATCCGCATTGTTTTCAAAGAGACAGCTGTAGTCCGGGGAGGCAATGAGTCCTGTGACAAGAAGCTCCCGATCCCGAAGGGTGATGGTATCTCCCGGGGCAATGTCGTTGTTCTTGGCAAACATGCGGTCCAGAGCGATTTCGTTATCTTTGGCCGGATATTCTCCGGACATCAGATCCATGAGATTGACATCCCGATCCGTCTGATATACGCGGATATTCTTTTGGGTTCCTTTCAGAGCCTCTTCAAAATAGAAGAGATTGTGAATGGTGATATCCGCTTCTGTCTCAATTTCTTCTTTGAGTTCGGCAGAAAGTTCTTCGGAAAAACTCATATGTCCGTCTTCCACTTTTTTTTCGGAAATATTCCGATCATAGACAAACTTAAAACTGTTGTCTGTCACAAGAAAACCGGATACAAGGCCGATGAGCAGAAGCATAAACAGGAAAATAACGAGATATTTTCCGATGTCCCGGCAAAATTCCCGGGGCAGACGTTTGTTTAATGGATTTTTCATAGGGCACCTCTTACCATTCCAGTTCTTCAGCGGAAAGTTTCTCTGTGTTTACTTCATTTTTTCGAATCTGTCCGTCTCGAAGTTTGATGACACGGTCAGCCATATATTTGATAGCATCATTGTGGGTTACCATGACAACGGTATTGCCGTATTTCTGGTTGATGGTTTCGATCAGCTTCAGAATTTCCTTGGAAGTGTTGTAATCCAGAGCACCGGTAGGCTCATCGCAGAGGAGAATGTCGGGATTCTTCACAATAGCCCTTCCGATGGAAGCTCTCTGCTGCTGACCGCCGGACAGCTGGTTCGGAAGTTTGTGTCGATGCTCGTAGATGCCGAGGGTTTTCAGAATGTCGTCCACATCCAGAGGATGATCGCTTAGAAAGGCACCAACTTCCACATTTTCCTTGACGTTCAGGTTGGGAATGAGGTTGTACTGCTGGAAAATATATCCCAGATGTTTTCGACGGTAGAGAGTCAGCTGCTTCTCTGTCATTTCTGCGGTGCGCTCACCGTTGATTGAGATGTAACCGGAGTCTGCAGAATCGATTCCTCCGAGAATATTGAGGAGCGTGGATTTGCCGGAGCCGGAAGGCCCCAGAAGAACACAGAATTCGCCTTTTTTCAGGCTGAAGTCGATTCCTTTTAAGACTTCGATACGGCCTCCATTCTCTCCGTAATGCTTGTGAATATCATGAACTTCAATAAACATAAAAACCTCCTGTCATAGCTTGAGTCGAGAACAGTTTAGATTGGCGTATATAACCGAATCAAGTAAGTCCCCCGCTTCAAATGCGCAGAGCATTAAGCTGCGGAGCAGCTATTCGGTTATGAGCAAGATAGCGAAGCAGATTGCAAATATCTGCTTAGCCAGGCAGTTAATCGAAACTAACTTGAATGAATTATAGTACTGAACGATGGATTGCGCAAGATGATTTGAAAAGTTTTTCTGCACAAACTTTTTGATTCTTTTTGCGAAAGATGCTTCGCAAAAAAAGTCGTAAATATATAATAGGAAAAAACGCGTTTCTCTTTTAGAAAATTTCTGATATAATTCTTTGCTATAGGAATCTGCTATAACTGATTCAGAACCAGCTCTTGCGAAATAGATTTCGAATATGGACTTTTCCGGAGACGGGTGTGAATTGTTGACAGAAATAATATAAAGAACAGGGGGAAGAAGCAGTGACACTTGCGCAGTTACGTTATGCAATCACCATCGCAAAAGCAACCTCTATGAATGAGGCAGCGCGCATGCTCTTTATTTCTCAGCCGAGTCTCTCTTCTGCAATCAAAGATCTGGAGGAAGAGATTGGAGTAGAATTGTTTCACAGATCGAATCGAGGAATCTCGGTGACACCCGAAGGAGAGGAATTCCTTGGATATGCCCGTCAGGTGGTGGAGCAGTACGAGCTGATCGAAGCAAAATTTGTTGCCAAAGAGCAGAGCAAAAAGAAATTCAGTGTATCCACCCAGCACTATACCTTTGCGGTGGATGCTTTCGTGGAACTTGTGAAGCAATTTGGAATGGACGAGTACGAATTTGCAATTCACGAGACAAAAACCTATTCCGTTATTGAGAATGTAAAGAATTTTAAAAGCGAGATCGGCATTCTTTATTTAAATGATTTCAATGAAAAGGTACTGACAAAACTTTTCCATGAATACAATCTGGAGTTTCATGAGCTTTTGAAATGCAAGATTTATGTGTATATGTGGAAGGGACATCCACTGGCGAATGAGAAGGAGATTGCCCTGGAAGATCTGGCGGAGTATCCATGTCTGTCTTTTGAGCAGGGAGCGTACAATTCCTTTTACTTTGCGGAAGAGGTTCTGAGCACCTACGAATACAAACGACTGATCAAGGCGGATGACCGTGCGACGCTTCTGAATCTCATGGTAGGCTTGAACGCGTACACTCTTTGTTCGGGAATTATCTGTGAGGAACTGAACGGCTCGGATTATTGTGCTGTGAAGCTAAAATCCGATGAGATTATGACCATCGGTTATCTGAAGCGAAAAGGCTCCAACATCAGCAAGCTGGGTGCACGGTATATTGAGGAAATCACAAAATATAAAGATAAAGCACTTGGATAATGCTTGCGGAGCAATTCAAACGGATATTCGCAATCCGCTTCGCTGCTTGCTCATAACCGAATAGCTGCTCCGCAGCTTGATACGGTTACAGCAGCTATATGACGCATCATCATAGTAACGCAATGTTATAGTTTGAGACTATAACTGGTTGCATGTTTTATGAATTAACACTTTTCTATGGAAAGTGGTATATTATCTACATCGGCGATAGAAATTACAGGATATGTAAATAATTGCCAGGATTTCCATTTCAGAATCCGGAAAAATTGGAAAGGAAAGAATATGTCGTCTATTACCATTGAAGAACTGAGCAAAACTTTTTCTACAAAAGAAGGAAAGTTTGATGCTCTCAAAAACATCAATTTGAATATTGCATCCGGCGATATTTTTGGAATTATCGGAATGTCCGGTGCAGGAAAAAGTACTCTGGTTCGATGTATCAACTATCTGGAAGTTCCTTCCACAGGACGAGTACTGATTGATGGAAAGGCCATGGGAGATTTGACACCGAAGGAACTTAGACAGCAGCGCCAGTCCATTGGAATGATTTTTCAGCATTTTAATCTGCTGATGCAGAAGACAGTCATTGACAATGTCTGTTTCCCGATGTACATCCAGGGAAAGAAAAAAGCAGAGGCAAAAAAGAGGGCAGAGGAACTGCTTGAGATTGTTGGTTTAAGTGAAAAGATGAAAGCGTATCCCGCACAGCTTTCCGGTGGTCAGAAACAGAGAGTGGCAATCGCGAGAGCTCTTGCATCAGATCCGCAGATTCTTCTTTGCGATGAGGCAACCAGTGCCCTGGATCCTCAGACAACATCCTCGATTCTGGAACTTCTGAAAGATATCAATCAGAAACTGGGAATCACAATTGTGATCATTACTCATCAGATGTCTGTTGTCCGGGAGATTTGCAATCATGTTGCAATTCTGAACAATGGAGAAGTTGCAGAAACCGGTCTTGTAAGTGATATTTTTGCTCATCCGAAAACGGCTGTTGCAAAAGAAATCATTCGAAGAGATTCGGATGTGGAGTATGAACCGACAAATCCGAAAGTCCAGAAAGAAATCAGCAGCGGCAAGGTTGTTCGAATTGTCTTCTCAGAGAATTCAGCATTTGAGCCTGTGGTCGCAAATA
This sequence comes from Eubacteriales bacterium, assembly GCA_030527765.1. Next base: position 1,005 of record JAUNAE010000210.1, on the reverse strand, counting down.
TGGTGCTTACCTTTGGAGAGCCAATCAACATTCTGAAAGCAGATACAAAGAATGTGGGTGGTGTAGCCAAAGGAGAGATGATCCTTGAATTTACAAAAGACAGTCAGAACGTGGAAGAGATGAAGCGTTACCTCACAGAGCGAGGACTGGCAGTAGAGGAGGCACCGGAATATGTGGACTAAAGAAGTTACAAATATGATTATTACAGGAATCGGACAGACACTGTATATGACACTTATGTCAACACTTCTTGGATATCTGTTCGGACTTCCAATGGGAATTCTTCTTACGGTCACAGACAAAGGCGGCCTGAGACCGAATCGAGTGATTTATAAGGTACTTGATATTATTGCAAACATTGTCAGAAGTATTCCGTTTCTGATTTTGCTGATTCTTATCATTCCGCTTACGGTTCGCATCGTAGGAAAGAGTTATGGTTCCACAGCGACCATCGTTCCTCTGACAGCAGCGGCGATTCCGTTTATTGCACGAATGGTTGAGTCCTCTCTGAAAGAGGTGGATGCAGGAGTCATTGAAGCTGCAAAAGCCATGGGAGCCAGCAATGTGAGAATCGTGTTCAAGGTTCTTCTGGTAGAAGCCAGAACATCCCTGATTGTGAATGCAACCATTGCCATCGGAACGATCCTTGGATATTCCGCGATGGCAGGAACCGTTGGTGGAGGCGGTCTTGGAGATATCGCTGTCCGCTACGGATATTACCGTTATCAGACAGATATTATGGCAGTGACTGTAATTCTTCTGGTAGTTCTGGTACAGATTTTCCAGAGCGTGGGAATGCTTCTTGCAAACCGCCTGGATAAGAGAAAAACCAATATTACGTATTAATCCGAACATATTCGGTATTAATAAATCCCCAGACTTTGCCTGATGACTTACATGGATCAGACAGCTTGGAAAAGGCAAAGAACGGGTGCATTATTTTAAGGAATGGTAGTGTCAAATGACCTATGAAAAACGTGAGCCTAAAAAAGAGGCTCATCTGAA
>JAUNAE010000209.1 GCA_030527765.1 Eubacteriales bacterium | reverse complement strand
AGTCTGTGTTCTTCAGCAGATGTTTTGCCTCGTCAATGCGGAGCAGCTTCACATATTCGGCGATTCCCATGCCCAGATTCTTGTCGCAGGCGAGATAGAGCTTGCTGCGGCTGATATTCAGCTCTCGGGCAATCACATCAGCAGTTAAATTCTCCTGAAGATGGGCAAGGAGATAGTTCTTGAGATTGTTCACAAAGTTCTGTCTTCGAAGAGCAATTGCCTCATCGTATAAAACATAGAACGTACATGCCTCCATAATCTTTGCAGCTGCCTGAATTTCCAGATCTGTTTTGAGAGGAATATCCATACAGTAGGAGGTATCCACAGGAAGCTGGTGCTGCTTCAATGTTTCCGAAAGCATTTCCGTCAGTTCACGGAGAGTCTGGGTATCAGAAATCTGTCCAAACATCAGATAACCGATGACGGTGTGATTGTCGATCAGGGGAATGGTTGCCTCGATCAGACCTGCATGACAATGATAAATAAGAAGCTGGCCGGTTGCCTTGCTTTGCTGAAAAGAGTGTGCATCGCTTTCTTTGCAGAGCGCCTGGGTTTCGGGGTTCTCTTTCATAACACGACAAAAAGGGCATTCCGTGCGAGGATATGCCAGAACTTCCCGATATTCATCATCAAAAAGCACGATACGAATGTTTGTCAGAATATAAAAATCTTTCATCAGCTGAAGAAGCTGATCTTCATTAAATTCCAGTTTCATAGAAAACTTTACCTCCTTTGCCGCTTTCTTCATAGGAGACTGTCTTAATTGTATCAATTGTATCATAAAAAGATGTAAAAATGTAAAATATATTTGGACGAATTTACAGTTTTTAAAATGGTTTTGACTATATGAAATATAAGAAAAAACCTATAATACAACCATAGACGAAAGCCAAATAGACAAAATACATCATAAGAAGAAAAGCAGCTATATAGTACAAATAGCTGCGAAGATGTATGAACAGACACAGGAGGGTCAAAATGTTAGTTAATCTTGAACAGATTTTAAAAATCGCAGAAGCCAGAAAAATTGCAATCGGTTCTTTCAATACTCCGAACCTTGAGAGTATTCAGGCAGTCATCGGGGCTGCAGAGGAATTGGATGTTCCGGTCATCATCATGCACGCAGAGGTTCATGAAAATCTGAGTCCACTGCATGTGATTGGAAAAGTAATGATTCAGTGTGCAAAGGATGCGAAAGTCCCTGTCTGTGTACATCTGGACCACGGTGAGAGCCTCAGCTATCTGAACAAAGCTCTGGAACTTGGATTTACTTCCGTTATGTATGACGGATCCGCACTTCCATATGAGGAAAACGTAGCAAACACATCTATTGCCGTTGCACTGGCACACAAGGTTGGCGCATCGGTAGAGGCAGAGATCGGTACACTTGGAAAACGTGAGCTTGGTTATCAGCCATCCGCATCTACGAAGGATGATCCAAAACAGGTATACACAAATCCGGCAGATGCAGAGAGATTTGTCAAAGAGACCGGAATTGATGCTCTGGCATGCTCTTTCGGTACCGCACATGGTCTTTATCTGACCAAGCCGAAGCTGGATATGCGGGTTCTGGATGAGGTAAAACGCCGCATCGACATCCCGATTGTAATGCATGGCGGAAGCGGTGTCAGCGAAGAGGATTACAAGACCGTTATTCAGAAAGGAGTTCGAAAGATCAACTACTATACTTATATGGCAAAAGCCGGCGGCCAGAAAATTGAGAAGAAGTTCCATATGAATTCCGAAGTGGTACGAAAAGGTGATCAGGAATACATTATGTACTATGCGCTTGTTGCAAAAGATAAGCAGCAGCCGATCTATTATCATGACATCGTAAGATGGGGCATGGAGGCAATGAAAGAAAACGTGCTGGAAGCTTTAAAGGTATTCAGCGGATTAAAATAACAAAACGAACGAGAGAAAAATCAGGAGGATTTTACAATGGGAAAAAAAGTAACATTTGCACTTTGCTTCTGTAACAGAGGTTTCATGCCGGGAGAGTTAATCTACGGCGCAAGAGCAGATATGGTCAAAGCTGTCACAGATGCAGGCTATGACTACATTATCATGGATGAAAAAGCAACTCGCTACGGCGGTGTTGAGACAAGAGCAGAAGGAAAACTCTACGCACAGTGGCTGAAAGAGCATGACGGAGAATTCGATGGTGTCATCTTCTCTATGCCGATCTTCGCAGATGAGAATGGTGCAATTGAGGCATTGAAGGACGCAGGTGTTCCGATTCTGTTCCAGGCTTATCCGGATGAAATCGGAAAGATGGATTTCAATCACAGAAGAGACGCTTTCTGCGGTAAATTCTCTGTAACAGATGTATTTACGCAGTATGAGGTTCCGTTCACTGTTATGAAACCACATGTAGTACATCCGCTTTCTGAGAAATTTGCAGAGAACCTGAGAGATTTCGCAGCAATCTGCCGTGTTGTTAATGGTATGAAGAGATTCTCCATCGGATGCATCGGTGCGAGAACAACTGCATTTAAGACCGTTCGATTTGATGAGATCACTATGCAGAAATATGGTATCACTGTTGAGTCCTTCGACCTTTCCGAACTGTTCCGAAAGGTAGAAGCAAAAACAAACGATGATCCGGTCGTTCTTGCAAAAGTGGATCGTCTGGAAAATTATACAGATTTCTCCCTTGTTCCGGAAGAGAACAAATTCACTCTGGCAAAGATTTCTGTTGTAATTGATGAGTACATTGAAGAGTATCAGCTGGATGCCATCACTCTCAGATGCTGGAATGAGATGGAGACCTACTTAAGAGTATGTCCTTGCGTTCTTCTCAGTGAGCTGAACGACAGAGGCATCGTTGCTTCCTGTGAGATTGATATGTGTTCCGCAATTGTTATGCGTGCTATGAATCTTGCAAGTGAAATTCCGACAACCGTTCTTGACTGGAATAACAACTACGGTGATGACGAGGACAAAGTAATTCTCTTCCACTGTGGACCGGTTCCGCAGTCTCTCATGACAAAGAAGGGTACGGTTACAAACCACAAGATGTTTGACAAAGGTGATCCGGGATCCGGCTGGGGAAGCAATGAGGGCAGAATCAAACCGATGGATATCACCATTTCCAACTGCCAGACAAAAGATGGAAAGATTATTGTATATGCAAGTGAGGCGAAGTTCACAGATGATGTGATCGAGGATGAGTTCTTTGGATGCGCCGGTGTCGCTGAGATTCCGGATCTGCAGAACAAACTGATTCGTCTTGCACGCGGCGGTTTCAAACATCACACAGCTATTGGAGAAGGACATATGAAAGAAGTGCTGAAAGAGGCATTTACAACATACCTCAACTATGACTGGGTTGACATTGACTGATCGTAACTGTGAAGGCAAGTGCTTATAACGACGGAAAATAGAAAACAGGTACAATGTCCGTAAATAAGGACAAAAAATTACGGCAGCATGCGTTAAGTATGTTGCCGTTTTTGGCAGAAGAAAGTAAAATAAAAGTATCAAATCAATGCAAAGATATGAAGCGACAATAGGTTTGTGAAAGAGATTGAGAAGCAATCTATGAATGGTCGATTCTGATTGATGATTTGGTCTGAAAATTCTGTTGATATAGCGTAAAACAATTGTTTGATGAAGAGGGGGATTACAATGAAGATTGCAGGGTTAGATATTGGAACAACGGGATGCAAACTGACAGTGTTTGATGAGAAAGGAACTTATCTGGATAAGGCATATTGCGACTATCCGGTATCCAGAAAAACAAGCGGACATGAGATTGATGCAGCCGGTATTCTGAAAGGCGTCAACAAAGTTATGCAGGAGATGGGAAGCAAGTACCCGGACATTGCGGGAATCGGAGTGACAAGCTTCGGCGAGACCTTTGTCATGACAGATGAGAAAGGAACGCCTTTGTATCCGGCAATGTTGTACACAGATCCAAGAGGAAAAGAGGAGTGCCGGGAATTAAAGGACAAGCTTGGTGAGATGCGTATTGCGGCAATTACCGGTGTGAACCCTCATGAGATGTACAGCATTTCTAAAATGATGTGGCTGAAACGTCATGAGCCGGAGCTTTATGCGAAGGGTGTTCATATGTTCCTTATTGAGGACTTTGTTATTTTCCATCTGACAGGAAATGCACAGATTGATTATTCTCTTGCAAGTCGTACTATGGCATTTGACATTCAGTATCTTTGCTGGAGCAAGGAGATTCTGGAAGCGGCGGATATTGAGGAAGAGCGTCTTTCCAAAGCAGTTCCCACAGGTACCAGTGCCGGTCATATCACAGAGGAGACTGCAAAGGCAACGGGAATGTCTACAGATACAATTATTGTAAATATCAGCCATGACCAGATTGCAGCTGCTGTCGGAGCCGGTGTATTCGGATCTGATACCGCTGTAGAGGGAGCAGGAACCGTAGAGTGCATCACACCGGTTTACGATGAGATCCCGGACATTCGTGTAATGTGTGAAGGAAACTATGCCCTTGTACCATATGTTGTACCTGGAAAATATGTGTGCTACGCCTTCTCTTATACCGGCGGCGCACTGATTCAGTGGTGTGTAGACAACCTGGCAAAGAAAGAAAAAGAACTGGCAAAAGAAGAGGGTATTTCTGTCAATGAATACCTGGAGCGTCAGACAGACAGTCCGACCGGTATGCTCGTACTTCCACACTTTGCAGGAGCGGCAACTCCATACATGGATACCGGTTCCAAAGGTGCCATTCTCGGACTGACCGCAGATACATCTGCAGCAGAGATTTATCGTGCCTGCATGGAAGGTGTTGGATATGAAATGATGTTGAATATGGAATATCTTGGAAAATCCGGCACAAAATTCCAGATGATTCATGCCACAGGCGGCGGTGCAAAATCTGCAGAGTGGACACAGATGAAAGCTGATATGCTGAACATTCCGATTACCACTCTGGAGACCATGGATGCGGGTACCGTAGGAAGTGCTATGCTGACAGGTATCGTAACAGGATGCTTCAAGGATCTCGAGGATGCGGCAGAAAAAATGGTCGTAAAGAGAAAAGTATTCTATCCAAGAGAAGAAATGCATGAAAAATATGTGGCAGTTTACAACCGCTATCGTCAGGTCTACAAGGCTGTAAGACCATTGATGTAAAAAAATGCCAGTGAAATCATTATGAAGAAAGAACTCTTTCATGAAGGATGGAACTATGTGGAAGGCGGCGGATGTGTCCTTGAGACATTATTTGCCGGGACTCCAAAGCAGCATCCGGTTGTTCTTCCACATGATGCATCCATAGAACTTCCAAGAACCGACAATCCGAGAAATTGCGGTAACGGATATTTTGAGCCGGTCAACTGCCATTACATAAAAGAATTACAGGCATAGGCATCCCTGTTTAATATCTGGTTAAGCGATGATCAGCTGGAAGAACTGGACAAGAAGTTAAAAGCAATTCGATAAAGAAAATGGGGGATTTATTCTATGAAGCAGGTACTGAATGTTGAGGTAGAGAAGGAAGTATTGTCACTGATTACAGGGGTAACTTATTCAAATGTGCCATTCTGGTTTGGTGCAGCAAGACAGGATATGAAGATGGATCTGGTCATTCCGAAGCATATAGAGGGACATAAACCATGCCCGGTAGTTGTATGGGTGTGTGGAGGTTCTTTCCTCGTAAATGACAAATCCGTCTGGATGCCGGAAATGATGAAGTTTGCAAGAAAAGGATATGTAGTGGCAAGTGTATCCTACAGAACAAGCAACGATGCTCCATTCCCGGCGGCACTGATTGATGTAAAAGCAGCCATTCGATATCTGAAAGCACATGCAAAAGATCTTTGCATTGATCCAAACAGAATCTTCATTATGGGAGAATCTGCAGGCGGAGCCCTTGCTTCTCTTGCAGGAACAACCGGAGATCAGAAGGAGTACGATCAGGGAGATTACCTGGAGTATGACAGCTGCGTCAATGGAGTCGTAGACTTCTATGGCCTTGTAGATATGCGTGGAATTACGACTATGCATTTTGTCGGAGAAGGTGTTCCGAGTTACACTTTGGAAGCTTTTTTGGGATGCAAAGGCAATCGGGAAATTGAGGAAAAAGCAAGTGCAGTCTGCCAGATTTCAGAGAACACACCACCATTTCTGATCCTCCACGGAGCAGAAGACCCGGTGGTTCCATTAAGTCAGGGAGAGACCTTCTACAATGCACTGACAGAGAAGGGAATCCAGGCAGATTACCTGATCATCGAAGGTGCAACACACGGAGATGACAAATTCTATCAGGACGAAATGGTAGATAGAATTGTAGCATTTTTTGAGAGTGTTCCAGAAAAATAAAGGGCAAAACATATGAGACAGTTTGAAACTTTTGAACTTTCTTGATGATGAATATTAGTACAGAAAAGGGGAACGAGGCATCTCGTTCCCCTTTTCTGTGTCCTGAGCTGAAAGATTCTCGAAGAGGTGAAACGCTAAGAAGCAAGTATATGCCCTGAGGTGAAAGGTTCTCGCGGAGGTGAAATCCCGGTAAGCAAGTTTATGTCCTTAGGTGTAATGTTGTCGCATATGTGAAACGCCGGGATGGAAGTGTTTGGCTTGAGTATGAAAGGTTGTCGCATAGGTGAAACACCGGGAAGCAAGTGTATGCCCTGAGTTTGAAAGTTGTCGTAGAGGTGAAACGTTAGGAAGCAAGTGTATGGCCTGAGCTGTAATAATGTCGCTGTGGTGTAACACGAGGAAGCAAGTCTATGC
>JAUNAE010000208.1 GCA_030527765.1 Eubacteriales bacterium | reverse complement strand
GCTGTCCACACGATTCAACAGCCACAATGTATGAGACAATTCTTTTCGAAGCTGTGGTGTAGAGAATGGATACTTCTCCTGCGTCACCATGGCATGAAGAAATTTCTCAATTTCCTCTTCATGAATCAGTTTTCCCGATTCGGTAGTAGCAAAGAACTCATTCAGGTCAAAAGCATAGTCGACTGTGCCATCTTCTCCAGACAGATCCAGTCCTTTTTGCACCTTATCATAAATCATATTGGAAAGCTGATACGTATACATGGAAAGACGCGGCAGTGCCTCATATGGATTGTATTCATCGCTGTCCCAGTTATCCTTCTTTTCCTGCTCATCTGCATAGGACCAGTTGAAAATCTGTTTTTCAGAGAACTGTCCGCTTGCCAGCGCCTTAAACGGAGTTCCGGAAAGATAGAGTGTATGCTTTCTGGCGATATTCTGGAAAGCACGGTCGGTACGCATGGTATCAATCCCTTCCTGTGCCTCATCAATAATCAGGAGGTCAAATTCAATTCCCTTCTGCACCTTGCCATAACCGTCTCTATATTCCTTTGCCATCCAGTCCAGCTTTTTATACTGACCGCCAAAATAAACAGAACCCTTTAGACCCTGCAGAGATTCAAAAGCAATCATACGATGACCGGATTCATCATCAAAAACACTCTCCGATGAAATATACTCCGCACGAGTCATCACACCTGCTTTTCCTTGCAGTGCATCGGTATCTGATACAAAGCAGTACTGATTCTTCCAACCGATAAATTTATTGAAATCTTCTGCCCAGGAATTGGCGATGCTCGGTCTGTTGGTGACAATCAGCACCTTCTCAAATCCCATCTGCTGAACCAGGTCATAGCTTGTAAGAGTCTTGCCAAATCGAGGCTTCGCATTCCACAGAAACTCTGTTCCACCTGCTTCAAAGTAGGCTTTTGTCTGTTCTACCGCACGTCTTTGTTCTTCACGAAGATCATAAGAAAGCCCAGTTTCCGGTTTTGCCGTAGCACGACGTGCAAACTTAGAAAAATACAACTGCGAAGTATCAGAATCCAGTTTAAACCATTCCGTATCCTTTTCACGCTCAACCTGCTTTTCTACTTCCAGATAGTTATGAAATTCTTTATCTGTAAAATATTCACCGGAGCCGTCCTTATACATGGCATTGTCCTGCCATTGAAGTTCCCAACGGATATTTGCTGTATGCGTCTGCTGTTTGATACGCTGTTCAACCGTCTGCTTCTCGGTATAGCCGATCTTAATCCATCCGTCATGATAAGGAATGCCCGGAGTATTATAGGCATAGATCATGGGGATGACCCTAGTAAAGGATTTAATATTTACTGCCATCACTCCATCTCCTTTACATGGGATTCGATAAAATCAATTTCTTCTTTGCTCAAGCCGTATTTGGCATAGAGCTGTTGGTCGATTTCGGAAATTGACTTAGACCAGTCGATATCGGAAGAAACAGTGAAATTCTGAATAGGAACATATCGCCAAACAGAAGGCAAATTATCTTGAGTCACCTTCAATACGAACAGTAACGCTCTGGCAAATTTAGTTTTCAAATATCTTTCCAGATTTCTTGCTTCGATTTCCGTTTCAAACATCCCTATCGAGATGTAAGTCTGAGTAAAGGCCTCATTGGGTCTAATAATGATCATCTCTGAAAATGTATCGCCGAATTTTCCTGATCCAGTCGCCTTTGGAACAAGTACTTTGTACTTAAAAAGGCTCTTATGGTTTGATTTCAGATAGCGACGATGGCAGTACTTCTTACCGCGCTTTTTGTTTATCAACCCATATACGGCATAATCATCATCCTCAGTAGGTTCATTCGTAAAAATCGGATTGATGTTCAGCACATTCGTTTTCAGCTGGCTATGACGTCCGCCATCTCCAATATACTTTGTATAATCCGGATGATCTGCATAAATATTGTGTAAGTCATAGACATTTGAACTATCTGCAATATAAGTCAAGCTATCCTCAAGGCTCCCAGCTCCTGCCTTATCCTTAATCCTTCTGAGTTCCGCATATGGAACGAAAACCTCGATTGGTCTAAACTGTTCATTCGAATTCCTATAAGATATGGCAACACCGCCTTTTATATCAGTATTAGGAAATATTTTCGATGCATCTTGCTCATAAAATAAAACCTTAAAGTGGGGATCATGAAGCATCTTTTCATTCCATGCCTTCGGTGTCTGTCCAGCATTAAACAGGAATCGTGCAGGCGTTATTAATTCAACAACATCGGAAACTTTACCTGCTTCATCCATGAATTTATCATAAATAGGAGGCATTCTTGTTGACTCAGACTCCGTCACTTCCTGATACGGTGGATTACCGATGATAAAGTCAAATTTCATAGTATGTGCCCCTCCCTCCTTGAGCTTGTTAAACTCAAAGCTATTATCTCTACGCCAATCATAGATACGGCTGCTTGGCTGTTTGTTTTCTTCTTCCTTTTCTGAATCACCGAACAGGTCAAATAGCGTTAACTGATAGTGATCTTCCACTGCCTTACAATACGGCAACGTTCCGGTGAGTCCATCCATCTGCCAGATATTCCAAGCGATGATATTTGCAATGGTTCGATATTCTTCCAAGGTGGGCTTTCTGTTCCAACGATCCACCATATATTCTTCGAATGTCATGAGAAGATTCACTCTGGCAATCAGCAGATTATCTCCCTGAAATTCATAACCATAGGTCGCCTGGAATGCTCGAGTCGCCCATTTCATCCATTCAGATTCATCGGAAGTGTTTTCCTTTACCACTCTCAGTTTTCGATCAAGAATACCGACTCTATTCTGAATCGGAATGCTTTCTCCGGTTGCCACATCGTACCTGCTGACCAGATAAGGAGCTTCCCCGCAAGTGATCTCCAACCGCCTTGCATCTACATAGTGTGTCCACTTTTTACTTTTAAGGAATTCTATTTTCTCCTCGCTGTCAAATGGATGTGGGTTGCTTTTGTAGAACCAGCTTTCCTCCGCGGCATCATTCATTTTTTTACAGATCCAAAGAGGAGTAAACACCTCTGCGTGCTGCCTGGTCCTCTCATTTTGTTGCTCCAGCTCTTTCCGCGCTCGATTCTTAATCACTCCGGAATGTAGACCTGTAATCAAGGCTTCTTTGATCTCCTGGTCACGCTCATATTCACGTCCCAGAGATTTATAAACATCCGTTCCCCAGATCACATTCGTTTTTGTCGTCTTATCTTCCAACAGGCGTTTCAGAAGACCCCTCGATTGTATTTTCAATATTTCGTTTTGAATACCAACGATCAACGAAACCACCTCTTCCTTAATAAACCCTGCATCATTTTTCATCCGGAATTATTTCCGCTATATCATCAAAGGTACAACCCAAGACTGTACAAATTTTTGCCAGAGTCTCCACACGAACATCTTCGCATTTCCCCATGCGCGCAACCTGATTGGTTGTTACTTTTGATTTCTGAATTAATTCTGTTTTGCTCATATCAAGATCAATGAGCATCTTCCATAATTTCTTATAACTCACGGTCATAGGAGTGCCTCCCGCGTGCCAAAAATATAACAGCAACCTTTTCAGTCATTATATCACTTTAAGTCTTTTACATCAACGAGCAATTGACTTTCTCAATCGTTCAATTTACAAGGTTATTCACGTAAAAATGGGTGAATCAACCATTTGACTCACCCAAGTAATTCATGCTTATTCAGTTGTAAATCAACTCTGAAAATACAATTTCTTCTGCCTGCGTCTTAATCATATTCATGTGCTGTACCCAGCCCATAGGATCTGTTTTCTTGTCAGGAATTGCTGTATCTATTGCAACAGCTTCTGTAATAAAGTCTTCCATTCTCCTATGAGCTGTATCATCAATCTCATACAGATGCGCAAATAATCTACCGGACAGCACCAACTGATTGTAGAGCAGAGTATTGTGTTCCTTCAGATACGCTCTGCGCATGGAGCCATACTTTCCAAGCGGTCTGTCTTTCGCCTCCACGAGTGATATATCCGGAATGTAGTAATCGCCGCAAAGAGTGTAATGAATACCGTTCACCGTCACATGTTTCTTCATTTCTGTCATAATCGCTGTCTCCTTTTTTCTGTTCATTTTTCGTTGTTTTAAGCCTGTTCTACAGGGGTTCTGACTGATTTAGCAAGCAATGGAAAGATATATACTTTCCGCTTGTTGGTGCATCCCCAAACCCCTGTCGAACTTGCAAGTTTTCAGTTCCATCACCGCTCAAGAGCGTGATGCTTTTCTTTCTCCGCTTTGCGGAATCCGTACTCCAAATTAGATTGGATGTTCTGCCACTTCTGCATTTCAGTTCGTTTCGTTTTGTAGTCTTCATACATACTTTTTCTTTGCTGTTCTAATCCTCTGAACCGTTCATCCAACGCCTTCACTGAAGGTAAATCCTTCAATGCATATTGATCAAATATCTTCTTAGCAGCACGGTGCCGTTCCAGCTCTTCACGATGCTTTTCATAGAATTCTTTTGACTTGCCGGATGCCTTATACTGCTTATAAATCCGATTTGTTTTTCCATAGTTGATGATGGCAGATTTTAAATTTTTATTCTGTCGCATCTGCTCCTCTACCTCTTTCATTTGATCAGATAGAGCATAGAAATCATCTGTCAGCTTTTGGGTGTGCTCCGCAATTTCTTCGATGTCATACAGCTCCATCTGATGAGCTTCAAGCACCGATGAGGCGAAGGCTTTCAGATTGAAGATTTTTGCCCACTGTTCATATCCGGCACCTTTACCATCTTCCAGCTTTTTCTGAATATCGATGAGCTTCGGAATGCTCGGTTCCTGATAATGCCAGGTTCTCCGATATGTCGATTTCTTTACCGAAATCTGCTTTGAAATCTTCAGCCTGATTGCTTCTTCTGTAAATTCATCACCGAGTGTTTTTGCACGGGTGAATCGCTTCTGATCCGGTGCACGGAATGCAATATACTTCCCACGCTTGATCTCGTATCCAAGTTTCTCCATACGTTGAAGAAATTGATCAAAATCCGTACATCCGTCAACTTGATCATTGATATGATTTTTGAGTTTTTGCTTCCAGCTTGAGCCGGATTTTTCCGCATTCCACTCTGCATACTCTTTTCCTTTTTCTGCCGGTTCTTCAATAATGGAGTAACCATATTCCAGGCAAAGCCGATCACTGATATCTCTGACAGTATCTGCAGAATCATTATAATTATTGAACTTATGCGTGCAGTCCAGAGTCGTTGAATTAAACACGATATGATTATGCACATGTGCCTTGTCAATATGTGTAGCCACAATGAACTGATGCTGTCCTTTTGTAAATTGCATTGCCAGCTCGTAGCCCAGTTTATTCGCTTCCTCCGGTGTAATCTCTCCCGGATAAAATGCCTGCCGGATCTGATAGGCAATCACATCTTTCCCACGCTTTGGCTCTCGTCCGGTGATATGCTGATATTCCTGTTTTGCAAGCAGAAATTCCGTATCAACCGTCTCCGGTGAGCACTCATAGGAGCTAACTAATTCACGCTCATTTGTCTTTTCCGGATTCATCACATAATCTGTTCTTGCGGAGAGGGACTGTCGCAATGACCGTCCCTTATTCATATGCATAGGAATGATTGTTGTCGTAGCCATCAGAAGCACCCCCGCAGCGTTGCAACCTGCTCCACCAACTTCTTCATCTGTTCCGTCTGTTCCTCATATCCTTCCTGCAATTCCTTTACATCTTCTTCATAAAGATTACAGGTTTCATTGCAACGTTTCGCAATCTGATTCACATTGGCAGAAGTACGAGCTTGTAGTCTTAACATCTCTTTGATTTCTGTCATATCGATATTGAAGATCATTCCATCTATGGCGATTTTACGCAGATAGGCGCTCATGTTGTGGATTCCACACTGTTCCATTTTCTTCTGTATCATTTCCCACTCATGTTCAGTGAGCTTCAAATTAAATTGTTTGTTTCTTGTAAGACTCAATAGATTTCTCCTTTCTGTGAAGGGTAGCGCGTTTTACGATACCCTTTGAATGAGGTGCGTCGTGAAATTCGACATACCTATTTTCATTAAGGGGGCGACGTTTCATGGACCCCTTTGTGACGGTTGTGACGATGTGACGATATTTTAAAGACACACCCTGTCTTATTTTTATCGTCACAATCGTCACATCGTCACGGAATCAAACTTTGTATTATTCTGCGTCCTGTGCCTGCTCCGGAATCTCCAGTTTTAACTCAATCACGCTGCCGGTACGACTGTGAACATTTCTATAGATGATATTGTGCTCGGACAAAAGCTTCCCGGCCTTTACATTCAGTCTTCGAGACAGTGCATTTGCGGCACAATTTAGCGACAGCTTCTCTGCCAGCTCTGTAGCTGTTCCTGTCCATTCAGGTAATTCTGGATGAATGAATTGAACGACTGCATCTATGATTGGATCACTCGGTTCCTTCCATACTTCCGTTTCGGCATGGTCCAGCATCCAAGTAAGATTATCGGTATTCTTTGTAAGATAAAGTGTCTGTTCTGCCTGATCTCTTCCAACCACATCAAGCGTGGCACTGGAATCTGTTCTTTTTTGCTTTCTCATCAGAAATGCACCATCTGCACAGCCTAATAATCCGGTTGTTCCGGAAATCATATCGAACTGATCCCCAGCAGGTGTCTTTCTTGTATGATGTACAAGCAGTACACAAACACCTTTCTGGTCTGCAAATGTTTTTAATGCACCGATGACTTCAT
>JAUNAE010000207.1 GCA_030527765.1 Eubacteriales bacterium | reverse complement strand
TTCTGAGGCCGATGAAGAGAATCCAGATGGAGAAGAACCTTCAGGAGCCGATGAAGAGAATCCAGATGGAGAAGAATCTTCGGGAACTGAAGAAGCGGATGTAGGAGAGAACCCTAATGGAGAAGAACCTTCTGAGGCTGAAGAAGAGAATCCGGAAGAAGAGGAACCTTCAGAGAATGAGGATGCGTCTGAGGAAACCGAAGAGGAATTAGAGGCACCTGAAGAGGAGAAACCGGAGGAGGAATCTCCTGGAATATTGGTTTACGAGGATGATGAAATCATCGTCACGGTAGAAGCGGTTGCGGAAGATGCAATTCCGAAAGGCGTGAAACTTGCTGTTGCGCCGATTAAGAAGGAAACGGAAGGCGGACTTGGCGATGCTAAGTACGAACAGATCAGCACTGAACTTCAGCAGCAGACTACCGGAGCAGATTGGGAAGTTGCAGGATTTCTTGCATACGACATTTCTCTCATTGAAGAAGAAACCGGAGAAGAGGTCGAGCCGGATGGGGAAGTGAAGGTTGCTATCCAGTATAAGGAAGCGGCAATCCCTGAAGAAGTCACGGAAATCATAGAGAATATTGAGGAAGAGAACCGGGCAGCCATCGAAGCAGCAAACGCAGCGATGAATGCAGGATTGGATGTGACATCCGAGGAGAGCGAAGGATATTCTGCAGACGTTTCAGCAGACGGAATCGATGGAAACTACGAAGGAGATTTGCTTGATGCAGGAGCACCGGAGGATGGGGATCATCAAGTTAATGAGGACTTGATTGAAAATCCGGCGATTCTGACAGAGATTAAGTTTGTGAACTTCAATGTCACGATTCATCATATGGAAGAAAACGAAGCCGGCGAGGTAGAGAATGTGGTGGATCTGGCAGAGACTGACCAACTTCTGAATCTGGAGATCACAGAGAATCAGGAAGTCCAAAGTGTGGAGTTTGTGACGGACAGTTTTTCAACATACTCTGCTCGTTGGGAGATGAATGGCGGTGCAGTCGAGGTAGCTCAGCACTATGGTACCGTTGATGCCCAAGGAGTCTTCCACGAATACCCGGAATCAAAGGTAAGCAATGGGAATGCGCCTAGGATTTTCTCTGGTACGGTTGCGGATTATAATACGACTCAGATTGAGACTGGTAATATTCCGCTTAGCAATGGAAGAGCCAACAATCTGTCCGGTACTCCGCAGATCTATGTAAGCAACACGGCGATCACAGGAAATCTTACGAATAATGGCAATGCAAAACAAGCTTCGACATTGAATATTCGTCGCTTGTGGCAGCCAGGCGGCAGTGATTATGCGAATTACACATACCAGATCTATTACGATAATTATCAGTGGTTAGGTACAAAGCCGAATATCTGGCAGGAACCTGTTCATGTATACTATGTATATGAAGAGGGAACTCAAGGAGGATTAACCACCGTTAAAACCGTTGACAACAATGATTATGGCATTACCTTAACCATGCAGGATTATAGCTGGAATGACGGCAGTACGCATCACTACCAGACAACACAGAATCGTGATTATACGGTTGATTTCCATGACAGTTATGGTACCTATAATGCCGGTGCACATTTGGGATTATTGAGGGATCAGCTGGTAAATGGTTATCCGGTTTCCAGACAGGATGGAACTTCCCTGAGTGGTTTGTTCAACAGAGGACAGACAGTTAACGGATTGTTCCAGTTAAAGGATGGATATCTGGAATACAGCAGTTTTGAGAATTTTGCTCATCTGGATCAATCCACCGGAATGTTCCGGGTTTATGACCAGATTGGTACTCCGTACAATACTTCCGATCCATATGAAGGAAATCACTGGTATTACAAACGAGGAAATTTCCTCCCATACAATGATATTACTGCAAGTGATCCTTCCGATCAGCGAAATACCTATTCTGAAGAGGGAATGGAGGAATTGGATTCCAACGACCCGCGCAAGGGAGAAGTACTGTACAAGACACAGGGAGAGACCGATTATTACTTCGGAATGTCCATGGATGTCAATTTCCTGCAGCCAAAGAACGGAATTGTCAACAATCAGGACATGCTGTTCTGGTTTAACGGCGATGATGATATGTGGGTGTATATTGACGGCTTGCTGATGCTGGACATCGGCGGCGTTCATGATGCACAGAAAGGAACCATTGACTTCAAGACCGGTGTGATTCAAGTCATCGCCAATCCAACAGGTGATGCATTGGTCAATAGTATTCAGAATAAGTATACGATAACCAGAGACGGCCATCATACTTATTACAATACGACCATCAAAAAGCTGTTCGAGTTGTCCGGCAAATTCCCGGATGGTACAGATTGGGATGCGAGCAAGGTTGACCTGTATTTCAAAGGAGAAACCTTTGCAGACTATTCGTCTCACAATCTGAAAATGTATTATATGGAGCGTGGTGCCGGTGCTTCCAACCTGCATATCAAGTTCAACTTACAGACGATCCCGGCACAGCAGTTCAGTGTGACGAAGACGCTGGAAGGTACGGACAAGGGTGATTACAGTCAGCAGGAGTATTCCTTCAAGGCTTATATCCAGAAGATGGAAGGAAGAACAGAGCATCAGGAGAATTTCGTATTTCTTTCGGAGTATGGACTCCTTACCGGGCCAAATCCAATGACACAGAACGATAACCAGGAGGTTGTCATTGTAGACAAGGATACGGGAGAGGCGATTCCGATTGGCGCTGATGGAATCTTTAAGCTGAAGGCCGGACAGACAGCAATATTCAGAGGACCGGGACTTTATGCGAACCGAGGCTTCTATGTGGAAGAGGTCAATATTGATCGGCAGAAGTATCCTACCGTTGATGTCAATGGTCAGTCGACGATACCGGACAATAATGGTACGGTATCCTCAGATCGGAACACTATTGATAAGCGGCCGGAGCTGAGATTCGGAAACCATCCTGCGGGCAGAGATCTGGAGATCACGAAGCAAATTGCAAACAACGCAGAGGTTGTAGAGAAGTTCAAATTCCAGATTCAGCTGAAGAAGGAGAATGACTACGTTTCCTACAGCAGCGGCATCTACTATATGAAGAACGAGGACGGCACTTTGGTTCAGGAGACGTCAGCTGACACCGGAGAGAGCCATCCGAAGGAGTATCGAACTGATGCCGATGGCTGGACGGGTCCTGTTGCTCCCGGACAGACCATTGTGATCAGGGGATTTCTGGATGATACGGAGTTTCAAATTCTGGAGGATGTGTATTCCGGTAATGGGCTGAAATATTTGGATCCGGTGATTACATGGAATGAACATTGTTCGAATGTAAGTGTCTCACAGGACAATGCGAAGCAAGTAAGAGCATCTTTTGACTCTTCGAATGAAACCGCAGCTGTGACATACACCAATCAGCCATACAAGATTCTGCACCTGTATAAAGTAGATGCGGGCAATACAACACAGATGCTTCCGGGAGCAGAATTCACATTATATGAAGCAGCAAGAGATGAGACAGGAAGTCTTGTTGTAGACGAAGACGGAAATCCGACTGTCGACGAGACAAAAGCAACGGAGCTGATTTCGGACGATACCGGTACACTCGTGCAGAAAAGCAATCGCAAGGAGACCCCAAATCTGCTATACGGAACGTATATCCTGCGTGAGACGAAAGCTCCGGAAGGATATACGATGGCAACAACAGACCTTGTGATTGAGGTCACGGATTCGGGAGTGAGCATCCGTGATCATGGATATCTTGAGGAAGGTACTCATTATCCGGCGATTGGACAGTACACTTTCAAAATCAAGAATCCAAAAATTTATAACCTGCCGGAAACAGGAGGCAGGGGTACTTATCTGTTTACCATCAGTGGTGTCGCAATTCTTATGAGCACATTACTGTTGATGATAAAAAATCAAAGAAAGGAGACAGGTAGGCATCTAACACATTAACACGTCAATTGAAACCAGAAGAACCTATGATAAGGAGAAGGAGAGTTAGGGAATATGAAGAAAATATGGAAACAGCTTAGCGCAGTCGTGGTCGGGCTGATCATGATAATCGCAATGATGAGTACAAGTGTATTTGCAGAGTCAATTACACAGACATCAAAAACAGACACTGCAAAAGTAACAATTTCTGGCCTGGAAGATGGAGCAACTGTAAACTTTTATCGCGTAGTTGAGCCGGTTTACGGAGCAGACGGCAAGAACTTCCAATCCTACAATGCATTAACCGTAGGCGGAACCAAAATTAAGGATATTACCAATCCAACACAGGCAGAAATCGAAGCAATTTATACAGCACTGAAAGCTGGAGACAGTGGTCTGACTCCAGTGACAAAGACCGCTGCAGAGGCAGCTGCAGGTGTGGACTTGGGAGCAGGAACCTGGATTGCAGTCGTAACCGGCGGCAACAGCATTTATAACCCGATGGTGGCATCTGTAAACTATAAAACAGAGAACGGTTCTACTGTGATTGATGGTGGAAGTATCAATGCTGCAACAGATAAGCTGACTCTTGATGGAAAAGAGCTATACGCAAAGAAATCCGAACCACAGGTTGAGAAAAAAGTGAAAGAGGATAACGCAGATGTTGACAATCGTTCCGCATCTGTAGGAGATCAGCTGGACTTCGAAATTACCGCAGACAAGCCGGCATATCCTGAAAACGCAACAAACAAGACCTTCTTCATCGCCGATGAAATGAGCGAGGGATTGACCTATATTCCAGACAGTCTGAAGGTTAATGGTATTGCACCAAACGCTGCCGGTGAAATTATTTCCGGCGGTGATGTAATCGCAAGAGTGAAAGTTGAGGGTCAGAAGATCAATGTTGCATTCGTATATGACAAAATCAATGACAAACCTTCTGTAACTTATTCTGCAGTTCTGAATGACAAAGCAGTTGTTGGAACAAATGCAAATACCAATACCGTTGATCTGTATTATTCTACCAATCCGACCAACGGCGGAGATTCTATTACAAAACCGGATACACCTCCGAACCCGGAAGATGGATACGGCAAGGATAAGGATATTGTAAAAATTTATACCTATCAGGTAGCCTTCAAGAAGACCGACGACGCAACAGAGAATGCGAAGAAGCTGGCCGGTGCTGTTTACGGTATTTACAAGGATGCGGATTGTACAGATCTTATCGATACAGCAGAGTCAAACACTGAGGGTATCGGTACATTCAAGCAGATTGAGATCAAGGAAGGTGATATAGGAAAAACTTATTATATCAAGGAGCTTGTAGCACCTACCGGATACTCTCTGGATACCAAAGTTTATAACTATACCATTACGAAAGCTGACGTTAACAAGACAACCGAAGCTACCGTTCGTGAATATACCACAGTTCAGAGCGAAGCGATTGATGATAAGGTTGTTGGTTATCTGAATACAGCCGACCCTGCAGATACAACATTGTATCCGGAAAAGATTGACGAAAACTATAAGGAAGCTTATATTAAGTCCTCCACTACGACAACCTCCACCGAGATTGCAGGAGGAACAGATACAGTAGAGGTTGGACCTTTCAAGGATACCAAGATTTCCGAGCTTCCATCTACCGGTGGCATCGGTACCTATCTCTTTACAGTCGTTGGTGTTGTTGTAATGGCAGTGATGGCTGGAATGTTCTTCATCAAACGCCGCCGCGAGGCAGAATAATTCTGAGTCAATGACGTGTGACTGCTCAGATGCATAACATAGGGGAACCTGCAAAGTGAGGATTCTCTGCCACAAATTTCTTTGAACAGGTGCAGTTGTTCTAAACAGCTGCAGGCAATATAAAGGAGTTCCAAAGGTCCGGCGCTTCCGGCGCCGGACTTCACGGAACAACCGTATGGAGAGGTCTATGAAAAATAAGAAAAAAAATTTTATATTCGCTATTGGATTTTTCGTAGGATTGTCCATACTGTTGTACCCAATGATCAGCAGCCGCTGGAATGCCTATCGTGCGGGGAGGCTTCTCAGTTCCTATCGTGAGACCGTACAGGAAAATACCAATCAGGAAGAATATGACCGCCAGTTAGCGGCGGCGCGGGAGTATAACAAGACGATACAGCAGGAGAGTGTTCCGGATGCTTTTTCCATTCGAGACGGGGTGCAGGACGATGAGTACGATTCCATGCTGACAGTAGGGGAAGATGGTCTTATGGGATCCATTGAGATTCCGGCCATCGGAGAGACTCTGCCGATCTACCACTATACGACCGGCGAATCTCTGGAGAAAGGTGTTGGTCATCTTTTTGGCAGCAGTTTACCTGTAGGTGGCGGCGGCACTCACGCAATTCTTTCGGCACATCGAGGTCTGCCAAGTGCGAAGCTCTTTACGGATCTGCCCCTTCTGGAAGATGGCGATGTGTTTTATCTGCACATTCTTGGAAATACACTGGCCTATGAGGTTGACCAGAAACTGACCGTGGAGCCTCATGAAGTGTCAGCACTTGCTATCACAGAGGGAAAAGATTATGTGACACTGATTACGTGTACGCCCTACGCGGTGAATTCTCACCGTTTACTTGTGCGGGGACATCGTGTTGATTTCGTGCAGGAGCAGTATGAAAAACTTCGCAGTGAGCCTGCCAAGAAGGATGTAGTACAGATCTGGATGCAGATTCTCTGTGTCTGCATTGGTCTGTTGATTGCTTTCATCATTGTGGGAGTTGTCAATTTCCGGGAAAAACGGCGTATAGGAGCCGATGCAACAGAAGGGAAAAAGGGCAGAGTGAAAAAAGGTAAAACGAAACAGACAGAACATGAATAGATAGAAGCACAATA
>JAUNAE010000206.1 GCA_030527765.1 Eubacteriales bacterium | reverse complement strand
GACCTTGGAAAATGCCGATATTCAGTATGCTATGGGATGTTTTAACAAAGTAATTGACGAGTGTACAGATGAAGAAACTGTTAATTTTGCAAAAGTTGGAAAACACGTTATTATCAGTAATCTGAATGATAAGACGCTAGAACAAGATACAGGAGAAGATCCGATTTCATTTCTGAGTCTTATGCCAAGGTATATGCGATTTGCAGATCCGAATTGGGAAAAATAGAAAAATACGGATTGGTTAAAGTGGTGGACTATGATAGGTTCATCACTTTTCTTTTGCGCGGAAAGAGGTGATTAACAAAATGAAGACATGGAAGCTGATCGTGCTGATGCTCTGTTGCAGCATGATTGGTGTTTGCGGGAAGTACCTTTATGATTACTTTGCTCAGTCTGCAGAGAACAAAGAAGCCTATGCAGATATCATAGACATCGGTTTCCCAGACAGTACAGATGATCAGGATAAAGACAATCCCAATGATGAAATGGAGCAAGAAACAGAAGTTAGTGATTTTGATTACGATTCTTTACTGGCTATTAACAGTGATTGTGTAGGCTGGATCCGTATCGATGGTACCGATATCGATTATCCGGTTGTGCAGGCGGCAGATAATACCTTTTATCTTCACCACAACTTCAACCAGGAGTCTGCAATCTGTGGAGCGATTTTCATGGATTATCGAAACGACATCGATCTGGCCAGAGAGCATCTAATCCTTTATGGACATCAGATGAAGGACGGATCCATGTTCAAGCAGCTCAATGGCTATAAGGATAAGGATTTCTACAAGGAACATCCGGAGATAACCTTATATCTTCGTAATCAGAAATACAGCTATGATGTGGTGGCGGTCTATGTGACTAACATTGCAAAAAGTGGAGGCTATTACAATTACCTTCACGGCAATACCAGAGAAGAACAAATTGAATATTTGCAGAACAAGATGGCAGCTTATCAGCTCTATGACACAGGACTTACTGTGACCAAGGATGATGAGCTGCTTTCTTTATCTACCTGTGAGTATTCCAGTGCCAATGGACGGTTGATCGTCCTAGCGAAAAGAAGGTGTGAAGATGGAAAAAAGAGAATACAGGAATCGAGATAATTCGACGCTTTCCGACATGATTCGGCAAAGTTTGGAGGAGCTGAAAGGAGAGGAATTCATTCTGCAGATTCCACTGGAGAAAGAGGTGACTGAAGGTGAGCGAGAGATACGGTCTTGATCAGGTATCTGTGCGTATGATCCGAGAGGCACCTCTTCTTAGTGATGAGAAGATTCAGAATCCCCAGGATGCCATCCGCATTCTGGGAGATGCCTTCAAGGACTATGACAGGGAAGTTGTAGGAGTGGTACATCTTCGAAACGACAATGTACCGATCAATATGACAATCGTAAGTGTGGGCTGCCTCAATCAATCCATCGTTCATCCGAGGGAAGTGTTGAAGGCGGCTTTTTTGTCGAATGCTGCCGCTATCATGATGTTTCACAACCACCCAAGTGGCAGTCTGGAGCCATCCAGGGAGGATATTGCTATTACCAATCGCATGCAGCAGCTCTGCATGATGGCAGGCATTCCAGTAGTGGATCATATAATCATTGGCCAGAATGATTTCTATTATTCCTTCCGGGAAAAGGACATTCTTCCCATGGATGATATCCGCTATTCTACGAATCTTTCGGATGTAGATCTGAAGGTGGCAGAAAAGGAAGCAGAGAAATATGGTTATAAGAAAGCAGAAACAGAAAAGCCAAAGAAGTCCATCAAGGCTTCGCTGGCAGAGAAAAAGAAACTGACACAGATGAGTAAGACCAAGGCGTCAGGAATTAAGAAAACAAAAGGACCGGAATTATAGCCGGTCGGAAAGGAGAAAAACGAATGGCAAACAGATATACATTAACCAATGAACAGCGCCAACAGCAGGTAGAGGAATTGACGCAGAAATTGCAGGATGGAATTTCCAGTGTATTCGAATCAGAGAAATACGCCCAGTACCTTAAAGTGATGTCTCATTTTACTCACTATTCGGTCAACAACACAATCCTCATTGCCATGCAGACTGGTGGTCAGGCATCTATGGTTGCCGGTTATACTGCCTGGCAGAAGAACTTTGGTCGTCAAGTAAATCGTGGGGAGAAGGCCATTAAGATCTTTGCACCTATGACTTATCAGAGAAAAAAGGAAGTGGATATGATTGATCAGGCGACCGGTCAGCCACTTCGTAATCCGGATGGTTCTGTTCGAAAAGAAATTGTGGAAGTGACGGTACCTGCATTTCGCGTGACGAATGTATTTGATATTTCGCAGACCAGTGGTCCGCCTCTTCCTACTCTGGTGGATGAACTGGAAGGGAATGTAGATAGATATCAGGATTTTGTGCAGGCTATCAGAAACATTTCTCCGGTCCCTGTGGGATTTGAGGAGATGGAAGGAAAAGATGGCTATTACCATCAGGTAGAGAAGCGTATTGCTATCAACGAGGATATGAGTGAGACACAGACAATGGCTGCCATGATCCACGAGTTAGCGCATGCCAAACTTCATGCACTGGATCCCAATAACCTGAAGGAATCCGCAAAAGCCAGAGGCAAGGATCAGAGAACCATGGAGGTGGAGGCAGAGAGCATTGCTGCAGTAGTCAGCTCTTATTTCGGTATCGACACCAGCGCCAACAGTTGGGGTTATGTGGCATCCTGGTCCAGAAATAAAGAACTTCCGGAGCTTACAGCATCCCTTCAGGTAATCAAAGATACTGCAGGTGAGATCATCACCGGCATCAGTGAAGAGATGGAGGAAATGCGATTTGCCTATATGGACAAGGCAGATGCTCTGGAAGCAATTGTCCTGGGGCAGACAGTATATGCATCTGTCAGCAAAGGTAGATTCGAAGAAGTCACAGAAGATCAGGTTATGGAAATGCCAGATGATGCATGGCTTCGAATGCCAAAAGATCAGATGAGGGCTTATGTGGAACTTCGAGCAGAAAAAGATCTGCATGAGGAGATGACTTCACTGGAAGAAACACAGCTTCTTTATATGCCGGAAAATCAGTTTGGTATCTATCAGATTGATCCGGAAGGTAATGGGAGAGATTATATTTTCCTGAGTCATGACTTCATGGAGTCAGAAGAAATGGAGCTTAACCGTGAAGATTACCGTCTGGAATATGTGGCGTCACTGACAGAAGAAGATACTTTGGATACGATTTATGAGCGTTTTAACATTGATCGCCCAGAAGATTTCCAGGGACATTCGCTTTCTGTCAGCGATATCGTGGTTATAAACAGAGATGGTGAGGTTAGGGCATTTTTTGTAGACAGCTTCGGCTTTACGGATGTGACCGAGGAATTCATGGATCGTTTTTATGAGCGTCCGGAAGAAATTCGAGAAGCAGCATTTCAGATAGCGGACCGTTATCTGCAGATCCATAAAACAGATGGCGGTTATGATTACTCGATCTATTCTGAACACTATCAGCTGATCGATGGCGGCAGATATGAGAGCGACGTGGATCTTATGAGAGCTGCGAAGGATATCGTTCAGGATTTACGAGAACCTGTTTTCAATTCAGAGACAGGAACTTATACCCGCTTACCGGTGCAGGGAAATATCGATGGCAACAGTAGAATGAGGCGTATTTCCTTTAGCTATCTTCATGAGATGACCCTTGAATTTAATCGTGATGATCCTAAGAGTATGGCTGGAGTGGTGCAGGAAACTTCACCGCAGCAGCAGTATCGTCCACTTGCAAAGGTGGAGGAAATGGAGGAACAGAATTACAACATGGTTGATAATGTTCTGAACAATGGATATGGAGAGAAGGAACGCCGTGAAATGATTCGTGTGGAAGCTGCCAGATATCAGGAGCAGACCGGAGCCAGCATGACTTTTTATGCAGCAGTCTGCGAAGAGTTCCACAGCATGCAGGCCTGTTATGAGGGCCTGACTCTTGCGGAAGCTGTAGATAAATACAAAGAGATTCGGCAGGATCCAAGACTTGCTTACTATGGAAATGCTATGGGTGTGGAGATCCACGATGAATCTCTGGAAGAATATGATGGCTATGCATTTCCTCTGGTAGAGGGATCCGTCATCGAAGGCGGAAATCTGGATTATGTGAAAGCACTGGCGGTTCATCCTCTTGCAAGAGAAGCTTTGGAACTTATCAGAGAAGCATTTCCTGAGTATCGATTTATAGCACCTGCAGAAATCAAAGAGAGTTTTTATCCGGAGCACATGACAACAGAAGAACTTGCCGGAGCGCTTATGGATCTTGCAAAAGAATTCGATGCATATGAATTTATGGATCAGGTCGAAAATCCAGAAGATTTATTGATGGAGATTAAATATAACCTGTTGGCTGGAAATGGCATGCAGGAATACGCAGCACTCCTGAAAGATGTGAAAGAAGAAAGCAGGGACCTGGCACCAAAAGCAGAAGCTTTACTTGAAAAACTGAAAGCGTATACGCCGGAACTTACGGATGAGATTCAGCCGATGGTAAAGATTCAGTTCAGCCAGGATCCTGAATTCAAAGATGGCAGTATGATTCCTCTTGCAGAAGCCGATAGCAGAATTCGTGCAGCAGATGAAAGACAGGTTGATTTTAACGATGATCATCCCAAAGAAGCCAGAGTACTTATCGTATCCTATGAAATCATTTATGCCGAAGAAGATCAGATGAAGAAAGTGGCAGGCACTGCGTTTATCGGCGATGGACGTGGCGGCCTTATTGATAATCTGCAGCAGGAAGTAGAGGAGCATCTGCACAATCAGTCCTGGCTTGATTACAAGAAAGGCCAGGGAGCAGATTACTTCCAGTCCTATATAGCAGAGCTTCGTGACACTCAGGAACATGCACTTCCCTATCTGCAGCAGTTCGTCAGTCTGGAAGAACAAGCAAGTACGGCTATCGTAGAGGAGAGTACAAAGGCAATTCCTTCCGGTAAAGAGGGGAAAGCTGCAACGCAGACAAAACCTGCAAAAGTTACTCCTGTTGATGAAGCTCCGAAAAAATCGATCCATGCCAGATTACAGGAGAAGAAAAAAGAGATTGCAAAAAAGCCGGAAAAAGATAGTCCGCAGAAGGGAGTTGAGTTAGCATGATGAGACTTACAGAAGAACAGAAAATGATCCTGAACTGTTATGAAGGTGGCAAGACCAAAGTCGTCCGTGAAATGCATAGATCAATGGAGGAACTGAAAAGCACAAGTGAGGATCCGGAGATGCTGGAACTCCTTGAGAATCTTGCCCGTCAGCTTGAGAGTTGCACGAATCGTGAATACTTCCAGGCAAAGAAAGAAGCATTGATTGATCCTGCCAGTGATATGGATGCGGTGGAAGTCGCACCAGAAATGGCAGATGTGCCTGTTGACGAATAAGCAGTACGCTCGTTATAATGAAAACGACCTATAAAGAGTGCGCGAGAGACAAGCTCAATGACCGCACAGCAACCTGCATTAGCAAGGTGCTAAAGCTTGACCGATGGGTGTGATGTGTTTGTGATTATTGGCTCCTGTCGGAAACGATGGGAGTCTTTTTTTATTGCCACTCTTCGTAGGATCATATATCGAAGAGGAGGCATGAGAGCATGCGTAACGTAACTGAATTATCAAAACTGAATGGAAAAGTGTATGTGTATCTGAAAGATGAAGTGATTGCGAGAAGGTTCCTGCAGGACGCAGAGAATGAAGGATTTACATTTGGAGATGGAGAAAAGCCAACGGCCAGACCGGGAAACAACCTCTATGTGGTGAATCGTGATTGGACGATCAGTCATGTAGGATGGGCTGGCCATATGGCTTTTCAATCAGCGAAGTATGTTGGTGAGCAGGAACTGATCCGTGTGGATTATGAAAAATATCTCCTGGAAGAAGATTTCATTTTATGATAAAACATCTTCCGGTGTTTTTGGTGCTGGCTCCTTATCAGGAACCTTAATGCCAGCTTCACGGATCATCGCATCAAAATTGTGTTCAATTACCTGCAGGGTCTTCTGTTGTTTCTGGAGATCCTGCTTTTCTTTTTTTGCTGAGGCAAGTTCGTCTTCCAACTCCATTTGCTGACGCTGAAGTTTTTCTGCAGATGGAAGTTTGTGGATGCCAAGCTCTGCCAGTTCTTTTAAGGTAGCATCATGAAGCTGATATTCTGCTTGGTGCTGTTTGCGGTAGAGTGCTTTGTCCGGAGCATCTTTCTCGGCACGAACCACATCACGGCAGGCACGATAGACTTCACAGTGCTTCTTAATGATTTTCTGATTTTGAATAGCCTGCTGTGTTTGACGAATCTGACCATCTGCAGCTTGAATGGAAGCTTCCAGATCTGAAATATGATTTTGGAATTCTTCGTAGTTCAACAGATTATGCTGCGAGAGATAGCTGAAAGTCTTTGCTGCTTCTTTCAGATTATTTCTCTGTGCCCAATGTTCAAAACCGGGACGATTTCCGTCAGCAACATAGGAAGTCATCTCCACAAACATCCTGACTTTGAAGGAAGCATTCTGAGGAATGCGCGCTTTGTGTCGGTTCTTCTCCAGTCGTCTTAAGATACTGTCCTCTGCATAATAGGCTCCCAGTGTTTTGACATTGGTAAAATGCTTTTGCTCCGGGGCACGGAAGGCCAGATACTTTCCATGCCTGATTTCGTATCCAGCCTCTTTCATCTTCATAAGGAATTCATCGTAAGAGACAGAAGTCCAAATGGCTCGATCAACATTGTACTTAAGTTTTGCTTTCCAACTGTTGCCACGTTTGTACTCCATATTTTCTTTATAGGACTTTGCTTTTTGTCCGGTAGGCA